>CAZAED010000024.1:0-17129 GCA_964484145.1 uncultured Candidatus Saccharibacteria bacterium
CGTTATTAATTTCTTTTTTTGCTTATGGGCTTATAGCTTACACTCAGGGCAAAGAAAATTTGGCCGCTATGATAGCGGTTGTGTGTGGAAGTTTGCTAGCTTTTTTGTGGTTTAATGTGCATCCGGCTAGGTTTTTTATGGGCGATACGGGTGCTATGGGTATGGGGGTTTTATTAGCTATAGTAGCATTTTTAACCCATTCGGTGTTACTTTTGCCTTTAATAGGGCTAATATTTTTAGTTGAGGCGTTTTCTACAATTTTTCAAATTTTTTATAAAAAGTTTTTTGGGAAAAAAATACTTTTGTCTGCTCCGTTGCACCACCATTTTGAAGCATTAGGCTGGCCAGAAACAAAAATTACAATGAGATTTTGGATTTTAGCTGCTGTATTTGGAATACTTGGAGTCATAATTTATTTTGTTGGATAGATAATAAAAGAGTAGTAGGTAGTGGGTAGCACCTAGCTAAGCGCTTTGTTTGGCTACGCACTACTTACTACAAGCTACCTACTAAGCTATGTACTCACTTATAATCAAAAACGCAAAAGTTATAGATGGTAGCGGAAAAAAAGTATCCGACGAGCTTTTTGACGTTGCCGTGGAGAAAGACCAAATAGTTAATATTGCAAAAAGTATTCCGGGTAACGCTCAAACAATTATAGACGCCAAAGGCCAAGTATTGGCCCCTGGCTTTATAGACATCCAAAATCATAGCGACAGCTACTGGCAGCTGTTTGATAATCCAGAACTTCATAGTTTAGTAACACAAGGCTTTACCACCATAGCAGTAGGCCAGTGCGGGGCTAGTTTAGCGCCACTTCTTTCCAGCCAAAGCCTTTTGGCTATTCAAAAATGGCATAGTTTAGATGGTGCTAATTTTAATTGGCAAACTTTTGCAGAATTCTTGCAAGTTCTGTCTCAAAGAAAATACGGGTGTAACGTTGCAAGTTTAGTTGGCTACGCAACCTTAAGACGTGGAATCGTGGGGGATGAAGTTAGGGCTCTAGAAAAACCGGAATTAGAAAGCTTAAAAAAAATATTAAAAGATGCTTTAAATTCAGGCGCCTTTGGTTTAAGTAGCGGACTTTCCTATGCCCATGAAATTATTATTTCCCAAATTGAGCTTTTAGAGCTTGCAAAAATTGTGGCTGAAAATAAAGCTTTATTTTCAGTCCACTTAAGAAACGAGGGAACAGAAATTATTGAATCTGTAGAAGAAGTTTTAGAAATAGCTAGGTCAACAGACCTAAATTTGAAAATTTCACACTTAAAAATTCGTGGAAGCAGTATTTGGAAGAACCACCAACAAATGGTCGCGCTGCTTGAAACAGCCTACCATAAAGGCCTTAAGGTACATTTTGACGTTTACCCATATAATACAATTTGGCAGCCTTTGTATTCTTACTTGCCCAAGTGGGCTATAGAGGGCGGCCGCTCATTAATGCTCAGGCATTTTTCAGACGTAACTCAAAAAAATAAAATATTGTCTTACCTAAATAGTTTAGAAATCAAATGGTCTGACATAATAATTGCTTCAACCCAAAGTCGTTTGCAATTTTTAGGCAAAACAATTGGTCAGGTTGCAAAAAATTTGGAAATTTCCAGCGAAGCCGCAGTTTTGCATATTCTGGAAAACGCCGGAAGTGAGGTTTTGGTGTTTGAAAAAAATTTAAATGAGCCCGATGTAGAAGAACTTCTAAGACATCCTCTAAGCTTTATAGGGACCGACGGAGGCGGGTTTTCGGCACAGGGCGGGTTTGTTAGTGGAGGAGCGGTAAATAAATTAGTCCATCCTCGCTGTTTTGGAACTGCAACAAAGTTTATAAAATATGTATTAGACTCAAAAAAAATTACGCTAGAAGAAGCTATACATAAATTAACTTTAGGTCCAGCGCTAAAGCTTGGTATTTCAGACCGCGGGAGCTTAAAGGTGGGTTATAAAGCCGATATGGTACTCTTTGACCCCCAAAAAATATCTGACAAAGCTACTTATGAGAATCCTTACCAATATTCCGAAGGACTAGCTTATGTTTTTGTAAATGGGATTGCCGAAGTTAGCGAAAGCAAATTAACCGGAGAACTGGGCGGGAGGGCGCTTAAGAAAAAATAGAAATGGAAATTGCTAATCTCAATAACAAATTAGTTGCTGTTTTGGGCTTTGGGCAAGAAGGCCGCGCAACGGTGAATTATCTACAAAAGCACGGCATAAAACCCGTGCTGTTTGATCAAAGGCCTTGGGAGGAATGGGAAAAATCAGCGCAAGATGAAATAAAAGCTTTAGGAATAAATTTTATTTTTGGCCCACAGGCTTTTTTTGAGTTAAAAGGGTTTGACGTGGCATTTAGGAGTCCAGGGATTAAAATATCACAATTAACGATTAACAATTTACAGTTAACATCGCAAACAAAATTTTTCTTTGATAATTGCCCGGCTAAGATTATTGGTGTGACCGGAACTAAGGGAAAAGGCACGACATCATCTTTAATTTATGAAGTGCTTTCTAAGCAATCTAAAATCTTAAATCTTAAATCTAAAATTTTCTTAACGGGTAACATTGGTAAAACCCAAGCGCTAGACATCATCGATAATTTAAACCGTGATGACTGGGTCGTTTACGAACTTTCCAGTTTCCAACTACAAGATTTAGAAAAAAGTCCGCACATTGGTGTGGTTTTAATGGTTACGTCGGAACATTTGGATTATCATAAAGACATAGAGGAATATGTAGAAGCTAAGTCAGCTATTGTTAAATATCAAACGGCCGATGACTTAGCAATAGTAAATGCCGATTTTCCATCTTCAATAAAAATTGGCGAACAAGGAAGCGGCCAAAAAATATATTTCAGTCGACAAAAGGAATTGGAAAGAGGTATTTATTTACAAGAAGGGAAAATTACAGTAAGCGACATTTTGGGGCAAAATATCCCATATCAAATATCCAATGTCCAACTCCGCGGAGCCCATAACCTAGAAAACATTGAAGCCGCCATTGGCGCCTGTATAGCCGCGGGAGTTAAAGATGCCAATGTTATACAAACTGCTATCAACAATTTTAAGGGTCTAGAACATCGTTTAGAATTTGTAGAAGAAAAAAACGGCATTAAATTTTACAATGATTCTTTTTCAACAACACCGGAAACAGCCATTGCCGCAATAAACTCCTTTTCCGAACCCTTAATTTTAATACTCGGCGGATCAAGTAAAAATTCAGATTTTACCGAACTTGGTAAAAGCATAATTGCTGCAAAGAACATTAAAGCCTTAATTTTAGTAGGGGAAGAGGCGTCACGGATAAAATCTGTAATAAGGCAAAAAGACGGCCGCCTAGCTCTATTGGAAGGTGCAAAAAATATGCAAGAGATTTTTTCCCAAATTAAAACAGTCGCAAAAACAGGAGACGTTGTTTTACTTAGTCCAGCTTGCGCGAGTTTTGATATGTTTAAAAATTATAAAGACAGAGGCGAACAGTTTAAGAAATATGTAGCAAGTTTTTAACAAATGGCTTTATCAAGAAATAAAACCCATAATAGTTCTATAGATTTACAATTACTCTTAATTGTTGGTTTTTTGCTGGCCTTTGGCCTTATTGCACTTTATTCCGCTTCTACTGTTGAATCTTACAAAAACTTTGGCATAACCACCAAATATATAACCCACCAAATTATGTATGGCGGGCTTATTGGCGTAGCGGCAATGTTAATACTGTCTCGAATTGACTACCAAATCTATAAAAAGCTTTTGCCTACGCTTCTAGTAATTTGTTTGGTTTTGCTTTTTTTTGTGAAGTTTTCCAGTTTTAGCTTTGCCGCCGGGGGGGCGAGCCGTTGGCTAAAGCTTGGACCATTTTCTTTTCAGCCCTCGGAATTAGCTAAAATAACCATTATTATTTACATGGCGGCATGGCTTGAACGTAAAAAACAAATTTTACACGACTTTTGGCAGGGTCTTTTGCCGAGTCTTTTGGTGGTCGGATTAATATCTTTTCTAATTTTATGGCAACCTGACTTTGGAACTATGTTTATAATTATTGCCATTGCTTGTACAATGCTATTTGCGGGCGGTCTTTCCTGGAAACATCTAACTCTAGGTTTTTTTGCCTTAGTATGTTTTTTGTACTTATTTATTCATTTCGAGCCTTATAGAGCCGAAAGACTTTTAACTTTTTTAAACCCAGATTTTGACCCGCGTGGTATTGGATACCAAGTCAACCAATCACTTTTAGGGATTGGTGCTGGTGGGCAATGGGGTTACGGATATGGTCTTTCAAGACAAAAATATAACTATTTACCGGCAAGTTACACGGACTCAATATTTGCGGTAACAGCCGAAGAGCTTGGTTTTTTCAGAATTGCTTTTATAATATTCGGATTTTTAATATTAGCGCTTAAAGGTGTAAAAGTTTCCAAAAATGCCCCAGATATGTTTGGTCAAATGATGGCCATTGGCATAACAGCCTGGATTACCTTTCAGGCTATAGTTAATATTTCTGCCCTAACCGGTCTTATGCCTTTAACCGGCATACCGCTGCCTTTTTTTTCGTATGGAAGCACAGCTTTAATTTCTAATTTGGCGGCTATTGGTATTTTGCTAAATATTTCGAAACAGTCAACTTAAATTCTATGGGAAAGAAAAGTTTTAAAATATACTTTCATAAATATTTTTACCATCAGCCGCAACTCCCATTAAAAACGAGTTTTTGGAAAAAAATAAAAACTTCTATTTTGCGTGCGCTAGAAATTTTAGTTTTTGGTTTTATAGGCTTAAGTTATTTAATGGGGGAGTGGATTATATATTTAGTTAAGAAAATTTTTAACGCTTCTAAAAAAGAAATAATAGAAACAATTAAGCATTTTAAAATACGCAGCAAATTATTTTTTTCAAAAAAAACGCTAGCCAATAGCTCCGGTTTAGTTTTGGGAGCTTTGTGCATAGTCCTTTTGCTGGGAAGTTTTAGAATTTTTGCCAATGGACTTGAGTTAAAACATAATGTTTTAACTTTTTTTAACAAAGGACAGCTACAGCTTAAAGATGCTCAAACGCTTTTAACTTCAAGCGACCCCAGCTCTGCTTTTTTAAATTTTTCTAAAGCCTATAAAAATTTTTCAGAAGCCCAGAGTCAAATAAACAACTCCGGGGCAGAACTTAAAATTCTAATTTCGGTTTTGCCGGAAGGAGCGGATGGTAAAAAAATTATTGAAGCATCCGGCCTTCTTTCAAAAACCGGCGGCGATGCTTTAAATTTCTATAAAGCCCTAAAAAACTTAAAGTTTACGGCTGAGGGTATATCTTCGTCCGAGGAAAACAAAGAAGTGATTTCTAAGAGCCTTAATTATTTAAATGAGACTGTTGAAAATTTACAAAAAGCCGACTTGCTCTTATCTGGTGTTAATTTAAATAGTGTACCTAAGGACCAACAAGCTCAGTTTTTAGAAGTTGTCGGGCAAGTCAAAAAAAGCTCTGAAATTTTTAGTGTAATTCAGGAAATTTTTAATTTATTTGCCCAAAGCCTTTTAAAAAGTTCCAATATTTTGTTAATAATGGAAAATAACAACGAACTTAGGCCGGGAGGCGGTTTTATTGGCAGCTTTGCAGCTATAAAACAATCGGCTGGAAAAATTTCAAAAGTCAGACTGGGTAGTATTTATGACTTAGATGGACAGCTGCAAGAGAAAATTGCCCCCCCTTTGCCAGTTTTAGCTGTAAATGAACGTTGGTATTTAAGAGACAGTAACTGGTTTTCTAATTTTCCGAGCAGTGCAAAAAAAATAACGGAATTTTATGAAAAAGAAGGTGGGGAAACTCCGGACATAATAATTGCCTTAACCCCTAATATTATTGTAGACTTGCTAAAACTTACTGGTCCGGTGGAAGTGCCAAAATATAATGTTACTTTAACTCCGGAAAATTTTGTTGAACAGACTCAAGTTCTAACAACAATGTCGGACGAAACTCCGGAAAATCAACCTAAGCAATTTTTAGCTGACTTAATGCCAATACTTCTTCAGCGTTTAGGCGAACTTGATTTCAGCAAATTTGATGGTCTTTTAAATATTGCGTTTACTAACTTAACATCTAAACAACTAATATTTTATTCAAGGGACAGTTACATACAATCTGAATTCGAAAAATTTAATTGGTCCGGGCAAGTTTTAAATTCTGATCGCGATTATTTACAAATAGTCTCAAGTAATTTAGGCGGGACTAAGTCGGACCTTTTTGTTGAGCAGGGCTTAAAGCTTTCAACAAAAATTGAATCAGACGGTAGCGTTACCAATGAATTAAATATGAATTTTAAAAATAATTTACCCGACCTTGAATATACCACAAATACAAGATTTATTCGTGTTTTGGTTCCAAAAAATTCTAAGCTCGTTTCAGTCAGTGGTTTTGATTATAAAAATATAGAACCTTTAGACGACGAAAGTATTAAACGAGACCCAGATGCCTTAGCTTGGGACTCAAGTATGGTAAAAGATGTTATTACCGGTACGCTTATAGGCGAAGAGTCGGGAAAAACTTTTTTTGGCAACTGGATAACTTTAAAAGGCGGACAGACTCGCAGCGTTAAAATTGTCTACAAACTTCCGTTTGCTTTACAAACTTTAGACCATTATAATTTGCTAATGCAAAAACAGCCTGGGGCAAACTCTTTTAAAACAGAGTATGATTTAAATTTTGACGGCTACAATGTTCTTTGGAAAAGTTTTGACGAAAATTTTGATGTCTTTACGAAAACCAGCATAAAGTCTGAACTAAATCAGGACAGATTTTGGGGGATGGTAGTAGAGAAATGACACGAATGACAAGAATTAAATGATTGACAAGAATGTCAAGAAAAATTTATGATTAGACGTTTAAAATTTTGGGATTCGGAATTTACAGTGGCTAGAGCAGCCACCATAATTGGTTTTTTTACATTGGCTACAAAAATTTCCGCGCTTTTTCGGGAAAGGCTTTTTGCCGCTACCTTAGGCCAGGGACAAATTTCTGACGCCTATTATTCAGCTTTTAGGGTTCCGGACTTTGTAACCAACCTGTTTGTCTTAAGCACTCTTTCCGTAGCTTTCTTGCCGGTTTTCTCCAAAGAAAAAAATAAAGACCCGAGAGCCGCAAACGAATTTGCCAATACTACCTTGGACGCAATATTAATTTTTATTGCATTAATTTGTTTTTTACTACTTATATTCTCGCAGCCCTTAACTAAAATTTTAGTGCCTGGCTTTACCGGCCAGCAATTTTTAGACACACTAAGTCTAACTCGGTTATTTTTAGTTACGCCAATTATTTTTGCCACTTCCACGGTTTTTGGTGGCGTTTTAAACGCTTATAAAAAATTCTTAGTTACCAGCTTTGCACCGCTTTTGTATAATTTAGGAATAATTTTCGGCATTATTTTTTTGTACCCTCATTTTGGCATTATGGGACTTGGTTATGGAGTTTTACTTGGCGCCATTGCCCAATTACTCGTTCAAATGGTCGGGGTTTTTTATTCTGGTTTTAGGTTTACTTTTAACCCGAAGTTTAAGTCTGCGGTTTTTATACATATGCTCAAACTCTACGCGCCGCGCATTTTAACCTTCGACCTTGCCAACGTAACCCTAATTTTAAGTACTATTTTAGCTTCCAGCGCGCTTTCAGGCTCCATTACTGCTATAAACCAGTCTTTTAACCTACAATCCGTGCCTGTGGGAATTTTTGCTTACGCCTTAGCCTCAGCTATTTTTCCTGTACTTAGCGAAGAATACGCTAAAAACGACGAACGAGCTTACGTAAAAAGCCTGTTTAACACTATTCGCCAAATTTTTTATTTAATGGTGCCTATTACTATTTTTATGATAGTCTTTAGGGCCTTTATTGTACGTTTAATTTTGGGTTCAGGTAATTTTTCTTGGGCTAATACTATTACTACCTTAACTTTCTTAGGAATTTTTAGTATTTCTTTACTCGGCCAAAGTTTTACCACTTTATTTTCACGCGCTTTTTACGCCCGCCATAATACCAAAATTCCGGTTATGGCGAATTTGTGGTCCATTTTAGTTAATGTTGCGTTGTCTGTAATTTTGTTTAAATATTTTAATGCCATTGGGTTAATAATAAGTTTTGTAATAGCCAGTTTCTTTAATTCCGGTTTCTTGGCAGTTGCTTTAAGAAAAATTTTAATAAAAGATTGCGGCAAGGAACTTATAAATATTTCTGAGACTTTACTTGTAAATAGTTTTATAAAAATATTTTTGTCAGCTTTAGTTTCAGGAATTGTCAGCTACTTTGCTTTAAAACTTTTTGCAGGCCCAGTTAACACCGACACGTTTATTGGTATTCTAATTCAGTCCGGCCTTGCAGGTGCAGTAGGTGTTATAACCTATATTGCCATTACCTCAGCCCTAAAATTACCCGAGTCTAGGAGTATTACAAAGCTATTTGGCCGTTCATAAATATCAGGTGGTAGTATGCCTATTAATCTGAGGGTTAATAGGCTTTATTTTATTACTCATTTCTGGTAAAATCCTTATATGTCTGAACAAAAAAACATTCGCAATTTTTGCATTATTGCACATATTGACCATGGTAAAAGCACCTTGGCCGATAGACTTTTAGAAATTACTCATACTGTACAGAAGCGCGATATGAAAGCGCAGCTGCTTGACCAAATGGATTTGGAAAGAGAGCGCGGCATAACCATTAAGTTACAACCAGTTCGTATGAACTATAAACTGGACGATGTTGATTATGTTTTAAATTTGATAGATACCCCCGGGCATGTGGATTTTACATATGAGGTGTCACGATCGCTCGCGTGTTGTGAGGGTGCTATTCTAGTTGTAGATAGCACGCAAGGCATAGAGGCCCAAACTTTAGCGAACGTGTATTTGGCGCTTGAGCATGACTTGACCATCATCCCCATTGTAAATAAAATCGACCTCCCCAATTCCGACCGTAAAAAAACTGCAGAAGAACTTAAAACCGCGTTTGGTTTTACGGACGAAGAAATTTTGTACGCTAGTGGTAAAACCGGTGAAGGCGTGGAAGATATTATAAAAGAAGTCATAAAAAAAGTCCCTGCGCCAAAGGGCGACCCAACTAAACCTGTTACTGCTTTAATTTTTGACTCTATTTACGACATTCACCGCGGCGTTGTAGCTTACGTTCGCGTTTTTGACGGCGAACTTTTTCCCAGGGAGAAGATTTATATGATAGGCTCGGACACCGAAAGTGAAACTCTTGAAATAGGTTACTTTAAACCAAAAATGGAACGGGGAGGGGAAATTTTAACCGGAGAGGTGGGTTATATAGTCACCGGCCTTCGGGACGTTTCTAAAGCCCGCGTAGGTGACACCATAACCCTATTTGAAGGCCGCCAAACCGCCAAAGCCCTTCCTGGCTATAAACATGTTAAGCCAATGGTTTACGCGACCATATTCCCAGTTTCGGGCGACGACTATCCAATTCTAAGAGAAGGTATGGGCAAGCTAAAGCTTTCCGATGCTGCTTTAGAATTTGAACCTATAAATATTCCTTCCATAGGATTCGGCTTCCGAACAGGCTTCCTTGGGCTACTCCATATGGATATTGTGCAAGAAAGACTTACCCGCGAATATAATCTTGATCTCATATTAACCGCGCCAAGCGTAGCATACAGAATAGAAAAAACCGACAACAAAGAATTCTACATTCACAACCCGGCGGAAATGCCTGACGCAAGCGTAATAAAAAATATTTGGGAACCCTGGATGACTGTAAATATTTTAACTCCAAGCGACTACATTGGCCCCATAATGGAAATTGCAAACCAGCGCCGCGCAATAAGTAAAGATATAAAATACATTGGTGCCACCCGCGTAGATATGTCTTTTGAAATGCCTTTAGCAAACATAATTATCGACTTTTACGACAAGCTAAAAAGTGTCTCTTCCGGTTACGCTTCCCTTAACTATGAATTTATAGAAGAAAGAATAGGGGATTTAGTTAAGGTAGATATTCTAGTAGCCAACGAACCCGTAGCCGCCCTTTCTGCAATAATGCATAGGTCTACTGCCGCCAACGACGGCAAAGAACTAGCAGAAAAACTTAAAACCCTTATTCCAAAACACCAATTCGAAATAGCCATTCAAGCCGCCATAGGCGGTAAAATAATAGCCCGCGAAACCATAAGCGCCCTCCGCAAAGACGTAACCGGCTACCTGTACGGTGGCGACGTAACCAGAAAAATGAAGCTTCTAAATAAACAAAAAAAAGGTAAGAAAAGAATGAAGCAAATCGGCCGCGTAGAAATCCCCCAGGAAGCGTTTTTAGCTGTGCTAAAAAAATAATTTTTTAAATATGGAGTTTCAAGGAAGGCTCAGAGGTATATATCCAAAAAGACTGGATACGTAAAGATTTTGAATTTAACGAAGAGTTGGTAAAAAAACAGGCAGCTGAATACGAAGCAGAAATAAAAGCAACGGCAAAAAAGTTATTGGATAATTTTGCAAACTTAACTATGTAGTTTTTAGTAACAGTGTTCCGGTACGCTGTAACACGAAAAATATTAAAACTAAGAAGAAAGAAAACTATGTCAGGAAACAAAGAAATAAACCCTATGTACACAGAATCTAGTCAGGCTATGGATTCCGAAATTAAACGAATGCAGGAACTTGAGTGGCCTTTAAGAGCTTCGGGTGTAATGCTGCCTAAAAATTTAAATGGGCAAAAGGTTGCTGATATTGGCGCTGGCCCAAACACAAGCTTAAGAAGCTTGGTTGAGGCTAGGGGAGGAAATTTTGTGCCTTTAGATAAAAACTTGAAAATGACGGAAGCTCAAAGCAAAGCTGGAGAGAGCGTGCAAGGCGATATTACCCAGTTGCCCTTTAGAGATGGCAGCGTAGACATTGTTCACTCGAGATTTGTTTTAATGAATTTAAACGAAAACTTAAGGCCTACTGCTTTAAAAGAGTTGGCTCGGGTGGGTAAAGAAGTTGTAATACTAGATTACGACTGGGCTGCCTTTGAATCTAATGAACCAAGTGTAAAAAAGTTTATTGGCATCGGTAAAGCTTTGGGCATTTTAGCAGGCAGCGATTTATATTTTGGTGAAAAGTTAAAAGGGTTTGTGCAGGAAAATTTAAACATTAACCCAACAGAAATACGCCAGGTAATTTTCAACGACGGACCTATAAAGGACTATAAAACTTTAACAAGACTAGCTGAAAGCATGCTTGGTTTGGCTAAAAATTTGTTAAATATTTATGTACACGAAGAAATGAAAAAGAAACTGAATATTTATATTGAGGACTTAGTTGAGCTTACGAAAATTTTTGGTGAATTTAGTGAAAACCCTGACCAAGCACAAACTTTTATTTCACCCGATATTGTTGGTGTGAGCTTTAAGAGTAATAAAAACGTGTAACGGTAGAAAAAAGGTGACACTACCCATTATTCAGAGCGATTTGAAATTTAAATGTCATTTGACTTCAAAACCAAAGTTTGGGTTTACCCTGGTATGGCTGGGTGGCATTTTGTTAGTGTACCAGTTGGTGTAACCAAGAAAATAGACAAAATTTATTCCGACTTTAAACGTGGTTTTGGGTCGTTAAAGGTTATGGTAACTGTAGGGGAGACTAGCTGGAAGACATCTATTTTCCCTGACAAGAAAACCGGGACTTACTTACTACCACTTAAAGCGCAAGTGAGGAAAAAGGAGAATATTAAGTCAAAACAAGTAATTGAACTGGCAATCAAACTGCTGGCCGATTAAATTTTTTGCTATATACAAACCCCTTTGTTTATGCTATACTGTATAGGCAAATATTTATGTCACAAATCTAGTCGAATTTCACTAACATATTCACTTTGCTCTCACGAGCGGTGCAAATTTTGCACTTAAATAACTAAATTTAAACTCCCATGACTGGTGTAATCAAAAAGAAAACCGATAAAGGTTTTGGTTTTATTACTGTAGCTGGACAAGACAAAGACTTATTTTTTCACAGTAAGTCTTTAGTCGGTGTAACTTTCGAAGAACTTAACGAAGGCGACACTGTATCTTTTGAGGTTGAAGAATCTCCTAAGGGTCCTAACGCAGTTAACGTACAAAGAGCATAGTTTTGCTTTTAAAAACCCCGCCTCGCAAGAGGTGGGGTTTTTTGTATTTAAAATTATGAATAAAAAAATAAAAGTGATACTATGTTTGTAAGATTAGGGAGGTGAATAATGAAGCAGGATCGGCATTGCGATCGGCATCACATACCGCCACAGAATCCGGATTCAGTCGCGAAGCTGCCAAAGCGCATAAAGCCTAAGCACCTGGCCTCCCTAACAAAACTTTTTGGGGAGAATCGCACCTACCGGGAGTGCAAAAAGATTTTGTGGAAAGATTGGTGGAGTCCAGAGATTCTTGAGAAAAGACCAGATCTTAGGCCCAAGAAGCTGAGAGCGAAAGTGGGTGATACCGGGCCTAGGTTCACCGTCCTCATAGACAGAGGGCTTCACGAAGCCTACCACGGAATTTTTGCCGCAGCGCCAAGCTTTAGGCAAGCCTGCCAGATCCTGTGGTTCTGGATTGAAGCGACTAGCCAAAAGCAAGTGCACTTTCCAATAATGTGTGATATGTCCCGCATTGTGCCGCGCTGTATTGGTTCTTGCTCAGAGTGCAGGGCAAATGCCGAACAACAAGTGGCCTAAACCGCCCTAAGGGAACGCTCTTCGTTCCCTTTCTCTTTTAATATGCTAAAGTTTTTAAAAATTTGATATACTTAAAATATATGATATACGCAATATTTATTGTTTTGTGCCAGGCGGCCGGCATTTTTGGAGCGCTCTTTACCAGAAATTCTATTCAAACCTGGTATAAAGGACTAATTAAACCTTTTTTTAGTCCGCCTAATTGGGTTTTTGGTCCGGTTTGGACTATTCTGTACACGCTTATGGGCATAAGTGGCGCCATTTTGTGGCAAAATAGAAACCAAAACCAGAACTCAAAGCTTGCTTTAATATTTTTCTTTATTCAGCTGGCGCTAAACGCCATTTGGACGCCGCTATTTTTTGGTTCCCACAAACTAGGCTTAGCTTTTGTTGAAATTGTGTTTATGTGGGTGTTTATTTTACTTACTATTATTTTTGCCTGGAAAGTTAAGCCCGTAGCCGGAGCGCTCTTAATACCGTACTTATTTTGGGTAAGTTTTGCCTCAGCTTTAAATTTTAGTTTGTGTCGATTAAATAAATAATGAAACTAAAAAAAATAAAAGTTAAAGACAGTTTGCAAATAGGCTATGCGTACACTTTAGTTGAGCCAATGGGCAAAAATTTTGACCCAGAATTTAAGCCCGAGCTTACACCAAAACAAATGCTGGAGTTAGGAGTGTTTGGAGGCTTGTATTTATATGATTGTCAAAAAGAATTTCCTAAAGAATGGTTTAAAAAGGCTAAAATGGTAAACGCCGATGTTAGAGTAGAGGAAAATCATAAAAAAGACTTAAACTACTTTGGTGTAAATGCCTCTAAGCCTTTAAAGTATTGGCAGCAGAAAGGCTGGATACACGAACAAGACCCGCGCGGCTGGTTCCAGTGGTATTGCAGGTATTATTTAGGAAGAAGGACTGAAGACGACCAAAGGCAAATTAAGCGTTGGAAAGCTATTAAGCGGCATATATCGCAAGTCAGGCTTAATTGCAGGGCAGGGGATCTAAGTTGCAGGCCAAGACAAAGGCAAGCTATTTTACATTGGGCTTACGATAGCCGTAAAATTTGATATAATAAATTTATAAAATAAAATGTCAGTCTATAAAAAACTTTATAACTTAGGCGACAAGCTAGAAGACCGGGTGCGCGGATATTTTAGCCATTATCCAATTATTTACGCACTTATTGGGGGAGTGGGGATTGTGCTGTTTTGGCGCGGCGTTTGGCACACTATGGACTTTATAATGTATAAAGTTACCACTTGGCAGGCAGGGGAAGGTAGTATAGATTTGAGCTACGGTCTTTGGTGGGACGGCCCGCTTTCGCTTTTAATAGGAACAGTAATATTACTTCTCATAGGAGTTTTTGTTTCAAACTTTATAGGGAACGAAATTATTATTTCAGGGCTTAAGGGCGACAAAAAAGTCGTGGAAAAAACCGAAAGCGAAGTAAGACTGGAAGCTATGGAGCTAGACGTGGCAAAAAAAGAACTTGACCAGATTGCCAAACAACTTAATAACATAGAACAAATAATTAATAAATCAACTTTAAAATAAATTTATGGAACCAAACGAACAACAACCCCAAAGCGATCAAAGTAAAAAAAGCAACAAAACACTGCCAATTGCAATTGCAATAGTTGTTTTATTGCTACTCGGTTGGTATTTTACCAAAGGCTCAGGTAACAAAGCCATGCTAAAGTCAGATGGTGAAGAAACAGGAAAAATGCAAACCCAAAATAACCAAAATTCCCCTATGTCTTTAAAAGAGCTTATGTCCGGTAAAGCTCAAAAATGTGAAATGGCTTATGGGGATCAAAATTCTGAAACAAAAGGTTTGGTTTATGTTTCGGGGGGCAAAATGCGCGGAGATTTTACCACGCAACTTAATGGTAAGGCAGAAATCAGTCACATAATAAACGATGGCAAAACCCAGTATATGTGGACCGAGGGCTCTACTCAAATGGCTTTTAAAATGTCTTTAGACTCGCTACCTAAAAATACAGACGACTCTACCAACCAAGCCACCAAACAAGCGCTTGACTTTGAAGCTAAGCATAATTACAAATGCTCAAACTGGAGCGAAAATAGCGCCGAGTTTGAAGTTCCAAGCAACATAAAATTTACCGATTATAGCGAAATGCTAAAAAGTATACCTGCTGCTCCAGCTCAGGGCGAAACTAAAGCAGGAGCCACCGGATCTGTAGATGTAAAAACTATGCAGTGCGCGGCTTGTAACAGCCTTACCGGTGAAGACCAAGTTCAGTGTAAGGCTGCATTATCCTGCAAATAGGTATAATTTTAAACCCCCGCCCATTTGATGGACGGGGGTTTTGTGTTAAAATATGCTTATATTAATAGAAAAGCAATATGGCCAAAAATATTTTTAGAAATAGAAAACTTTTAAACCAAATAATGTACGTAATTGCAATTGTTATGATACTTAGCATGATAATTTTTACTCTTGGACCTAGTCTAATAACCAAATGAACCTAGCTCAAGGCGAGAAAATTTTAAAAAAATATAGGCAAACCAAAGTAAATTTAGCTGGATATTTTGTAATGTGCCTCTTATTTGCATATTTACCGTTAGCCTTTCTAGCAAAATACGACCTAAAAGAAAATTTAGGCAAAATTCCAGAGCTGTGGGTTTTTTTTATTTCAGCTTATTTTTTAAACCATATAGTGCTTTGGAAAATTAATTACACACTAGTAACTAACCAAAGGTTAATAATAGTTCAATACTATAATCTGTTACACAAACATGTAACAGATTTACCAAAAGACAAAATTGTTAATGTATCTTACGAAAAAAAAGGTCTATTCTCAACACTTTTTAATTACGGGAATGTTGTTATTTTGCAGCAAAGCGTGCCGGTTCCTGTTATTTTGAAACATTTACCCGAACCAGCCAAAACTAAGGACGAGATTATTTCCTTAATTAAACCCTTGTAGTTTTGTTTTTAAGCCATTTTGTGTTAAAATAAAGCTATAATCATGCTACAAAGTGAAAACAAAAAAACTTTTTTCATCCAAAGTAACTTTTTTAATTTTGCTTATTTTAGCGGCTATTTTGGGTAGGCAAAAATATCAGCAATACAAACAGAATCAACTAGTTGAAAAAGAAAAGCAAAAAATTATTGGCCAAATAAATAGCCTTAACAAAAAAAATCAAGAAATATCTAATTCGTTAGAATATTTTAAGTCGGAAAGTTTTAAACAGCGCGTCGCAAGAGAACAATTAAATTTAAAACAGCCTGGCGAAGAAGTTTACAGTTTTAAGGAAGCAAATGAAAGTATGGCTGTTGGGAATAGTTTGGCTGAGCTTCCAAAACTTTCTAATATTGAGAAATGGGTAAAATACTTTTCGGGTAAGGAGTATTAAATATGACCAAAAGAAGAAAGCAGCTTGGCCGCACCATACTAACTATATTAGCCATAATTGCATTTGTGACAGTTAGTCTTATTTGGTTGTACAAACCAAGCCTAAGCGGCAAAAAATTAAAAATTTTGAGTGCTTTATCACTTCCAATTGCTAGTGTAAATGGAAAGTTGGTTTTTGCCCGAGAATTTTTAGAAATAAAAAATTCCTTTACCGGTTTTAGCCAAGTCTCAGACGAAGAAATTTATAATTCCTTTATTTTAAATAAAAAATACGAGGAGTTGCAAAAAGAAGTTGGATCAAAGCCTATATATAAAAACCCTAGCGACTCAGCGGACTTTTTAAAAAAATTTGACGCAATAAAAAAGGGCTTGGCTTTATTCTATAATTCAAACCAAAACTTAAATTCTGACAGTTACTCTTTGGCAAACAACATTTTACTTAGGCTTAAAGAAGGCGAGCGCTTTGAAAGCCTCGCCAAAACTTACAGCAAAGACAGTTATTCAGCTATTTTCGGAGGGTTAACAGGCGGTAATCCCGAGTTATTTTTACCCGAAACCCAAGTTAAAATAAATGAAATTATTGGCAATGAGCCGGTCATAATTCCAAGCAGTTTGGGTTTACACATTTTAAAAAAAGACACAAAAACAAGCACACTTAGGCAAATTTTTCTTAAGACTAATGGTTTTGAAGAATGGCTAGAAAATTCTACAAACCAAATAAAAACAAAAAAATTTATTAATCCATAAAATAAAAATATGAGTAACGACAATCCATTTAACGTAAACAAAGAACTGCTTGACTATGTTAAGTCGGCCAAAGAACATGGCTTGCCAGATTCTGAAATAAAGCAAAATTTGTTAAATGCCGGTTGGGAGCCCGAGGACATTGAGAATACTTTCGCGCACTTTGTTGCAAGTATCCATATGCAAAAAGCTGCCGCAGAAACCCAAAGTTCTCTTTTATCGCCCTTAATGCAAGAAAAACCTGGGTCAGTTAGTCCGTCCGCTTCTCCGACACAAAACTTTGCTGAACAAACTGCTTTAAATACTGTTAGCAAAAAATCCCACTGGGGCCTTTGGCTTTTTTTGTTCAT
>CAZAED010000024.1:17142-22029 GCA_964484145.1 uncultured Candidatus Saccharibacteria bacterium
GCTTTTAGCCGGAGGGGCATTTTACGTATACACTTACGGTTATTTTACCCCGACCCAAATTTGGAATAAATTCGCTAATACAGAGGAATCGAAAATTTATAAAAATAAATTCAGTTTTAGTTATAACGACAATTATACTCCTTCCGACGAGAAAGCTGGAAAAAAAATAGAGTTTAAAAATATAAAAGGTAGCTTCGATGGTAGTTTTTACGTAAATGTAGCTGACGCTAAAAATCCCGAGTCTAGTTCCGAAGTTCAATATACTTTTGGTTCCGGTAATACAAACATTTCAACCGGTTTTCAATACAGATTAAAAAACAATACTTTATATATAAATGCTGGAAGTAATCCTTTTTTAGACTTATTTACTCAAAGCCTTTCGGACCAAAGCGGAAAAAAGCCAGAATGGTTAAAATTAGATTTAAATGCTTTACAAAATACCTCTGGTCAAAAGTCTGAAGCAAGTACGGAAGACTTAGAAAAGTTTAAAGCTGTCTTTAATGATGAATTTAAAAACAAGCTTGAAAAAATTTGGAGTGACGCCAAGCTTGTTAAAGTAAAAAAAGTTTTAGGTCATGAAAAACTAAATGGGCTAATGACTTTGCATTTTCAAAACGAACTGGACAAACAGGCTTTAACTGCTCTAATAAACTCCTATATAGACAACGTGCTTCCAACTTTAGCCAAAGCAAACGAGCAGGATGCTCCCAAGCAAGAGGACTTGGATTTAGCCCATAAAATGGTTAGCGGGATAATAAATAAAATTACAATTAGTGATTTTGAAACCTGGATAGGCGTAAAAGATTTTAGACTTTACAAAGT
This sequence comes from uncultured Candidatus Saccharibacteria bacterium, assembly GCA_964484145.1. GTDB lineage: Bacteria > Patescibacteriota > Doudnabacteria > UBA920 > UBA920 > JAEUSF01. The sequence goes on from CAZAED010000024.1 coordinate 17,965, forward strand.
AAAATTAGTCAGCAATGCCCCTTCTTTACTTTCGGCAATAAATGCATCAGAACGTGTTAGCTCATCAAGTAACGATTTAGTGCAAAGCATGCCCGACGACATAAATGATAGAACCAGGGTAGGTGACATGATTTCGATGAGAACAGTCCTAGAACTGTATAAAAATAAACACGGAGGTTTTCCTGAAGCAAAAGATGGTGAACCGCTGGGCCTTTCGCCCGATTACATAAAAAGTATTCCTAAAAGCCCCAAACCACCGGGAACAAATTGTTCTGAGTACTACAACACCTACTGGTACACGCCGACAGGGACTAAAAAAACAATAAATAGTGAGATAGTTTACAGCGATTATACTTATGGGTTTTGCTTAGGGGGTGACGTTCATAGACCTGATCTTAGGCCTGAGCTGCAACTTCTTAAAGCCGGTATAGGGAAAATGACTCAAGAAAACATTCAAAGTGGGTTACCTTGCGACGACACTGAAGAACATTGCAAAGCAAACAACCATGCAAACTCAGCCCCTGATCAAAACGCCCAAATGCAAAAAGAATGGAACGAATTTCTTTCGAAGCTAGACTTTAACGCCCAAATCAACCTTCAGGCTGAGTACAGCGACTTTGGAAAAATAAGAGCAATAGACGAGCCTAAAGAATTTTATGACTTAACTCAAATGATAGCGTCTTCCCAAACCCAAACACGCGACACAACCAGACTTTCAGACGTACGAAAACTCGCTTCTTCTTTGGAGTTGTATTTTAATGACAAAAATTCTTATCCGAAAGACCTAAGTGAGCTAAAACCTGACTACGCAGCTTCAATTCCTATGGCCCCCGAACCGCCAGACGGAAAATGTACAGAAACCAATAACAAATATTCATACAAACAACTTTCACCCTTAAATTTTCAATTGAATTTTTGTTTAGGCTCGGCAACTGGTGGGTATAGTGATGGGGAGCACACTCTTAGCCCCGCAGGTATACAATAATTTTGATCCCGCTGTTCAAAACAGCGGGATTTTTGTATAATTGAGTAATGACTATAGGTATTTTTGATTCAGGTTTGGGCGGTTTAGTTATTGCGAAGTCGATATTTAAACGCTTACCTAAATATGACTATGTCTATTTAGGCGACACAAAAAATTTGCCTTATGGAGAAAAAACATCCTCCCAAATTTACAGCTACACAAAAAAGGCTGTGGACTTTTTATTTAAGCAAAATTGTGAGTTAGTAATTGTTGCTTGTAATACATCATCTGCCTTGGCATTAAGAAAGTTGCAGCAGCAATATTTGCCTAAAAATTATCCGGACAGACGGATTTTAGGGGTAGTTGTGCCCACACTAGAGTTTGCCTATAAAAATCATCGTCGTAAAAAAATTGGGGTTATAGGAACATCAGCTACTATAAAATCACACATTTATAAAAAGGAGCTTTCAAAAATAGACAACGAGGCTAAAATTTTTGAAATTGCAACACCAAAGCTTGTGCCCTTAATAGAGGCGAATTCTTTACAGCAAGCCCAAAAGGCCCTAGAATTATATTTAAAGACGCTTCAAAAACAAAATATTGAAGCGCTAATTTTGGCTTGTACTCATTATCCGATTTTAAAAAGGCAGGTAAAAGGAATGGTGGGGAAAAACGTAGAAGTAATAAGCCAGGACGAAATAATTCCGGGTAAGTTGGTAGATTATTTAAAAAGACACCCAGAAATAGAAGTTAAACTAGCAAAACATCGAAAGCGGGATTTTTTGGTAACAACACTGAATAAAAATTTCAGCAGCGTAGCAAAACTTTTGTTTGGGAAGGAGTTGGATTTGAGACTAGCAAAAATTTAATAAACCGAACCACCCCGGAATTTTTTACGTTATTGATTATTTTGAGCCGTAAAAAATATCCGGGATGGAAATGACATTTGCCGGCTTAGCTCATCTGGTAGAGCAGCGGTATCGTAAACCGCAGGTGGCCGGTTCAAGTCCGGCAGCCGGCTCCAAGCAGCTCAACTCCGACGCCCCCCAAAGGGGTCGGAGCCCCGACCAAAGCGTCGGGGCTGGTAGAGCAATGGTATCGTAAACCATAGGTCGTCGGTTCAATCCCGACCGTCGGCTCCACTAGTTACAGAACTATATCTTTAATACAATGGATAGTAGCGTCGGGCGCGTAAACCGCAGGCTTGCCCCGTAGTGAACTCTTGGGTTCTACTACTGGGGTGGCCGGTTCAAGCCTGCCCTTTACCGAAGGCGATATTTATATCGGATTTCTGGTACTGGGGTCCGGCAGCCGGCTCCATTTTCATAAATTAAATTAAAAAATGTCAGACTTAGGCAATAAACAAAAACAAAATCTGTGGCATGCTTTGCCAAAAGACAATGTGCTTAAAATTCTAGAGGCTACTTCGGCCGGACTTTCTTCCACCGAAGCTGCTACTAGGCTTAGAGCCTATGGAAAAAACGAGCTTAAGGCAGGTGAAAAAATTTCAGCCTTTAAAATTTTAGTAGCTCAGTTTAAAAATATTTTAGTTATTATTTTAATTTTAGCCGCGTGTTTATCGCTGTCTTTGGGGCATTATATTGAAAGTTTGGCGGTATTTATTATTGTGGTATTTTCCGCGCTATTAGGTTTTGTGCAAGAGTATAGGGCAGAAAAATCCTTAGAAGCACTGCAAGATTTAGCTTTGCCAAAAAGCCTTGTAATTCGAGACGGGAAAACTGAAGAAATTTTTTCTTCCGATATGGTTCCCGGGGATATTTTGGTTATTTCCGCAGGCAACAAGCTTAGCGCTGACGTAAGACTTTTAGAAACTGCGAATTTACAAATTGAAGAAGGAGCTTTAACCGGAGAATCTTTACCCTCACAAAAGGAAGCCGGAAAAGTATTGGCCGAAAGGACCGCATTGGGTGACAGGCTGAATATGGGCTATACCGGCACCTATATAACCTATGGGCGTGGTTTAGGCTTAGTTGTTGCAACAGGCATGTCTACGGAACTAGGTAAAATAGCAGGCCTGCTTTCGGACGTTAAGCAACAAGAGACTCCGTTAAAAATTAATTTGGATTCTTTGGCTAAAAAGCTTGGGGCTGTAGCTTTAATAGTTGTAAGTTTAATTGTCGCATTGGGTATAATTCGGCAAGAGTCTTTAGTAGAAATGTTGTTATTCGGAATTTCGCTGGCAGTCGCAGTGGTTCCTGAAGCTTTGCCGGCGGTTGTTACAGTCTCCTTAGCCTTAGGTGCGACAAAAATGGCTAAGCGGAATGCCTTGGTTAGGAATATGCCAACTGTGGAAACTTTGGGTAGCACTACAGTAATTTGCACTGACAAAACCGGAACTTTAACAAAAGACGAAATGACGGTTAAGACCGCGATAACTCTAGCTGGGGAATATAAATTCGAGGGTAGCGGCTATGAACCAAAAGGCGAAGTCTTTTATAATAAGCAGCCGCTTAAAAGCACCCCCGGGGATTTGCAAGAATTATTGTACGCGGGGATTTTATGTTCAGATGCCATGCTAGTTGAAACCGATGGGCAGTGGCGCGTTCAGGGCGATGCAACCGAAGGGGCTTTGTTAGTAGCAGGTCTTAAGTCGGGAATTTCTAAAGAAGCACTGGAAGAAAAGTTGCCCAGGCTAGAAGAAATTCCTTTTTCATCTGAAGCAAAATATATGGCGACTTTGCATAAAAACTCGGAAACCACGATTGTCTATGCCAAAGGCGCTATTGAAGTTATTATGGGCTTGTCGAACTTAGTTTTAAAAGCCGGAAAACAAGAAAAACTTACCGCGACTCAAAAAAAATATTTTTTAGATATAGCTGAAAGCTATGCGCGTAGGGGTCAACGGGTAATCGCGCTGGCTAAAAATCATACTCTAGATAACTTAAAAAATTCACCCACAGAATTAGTTTTTTTAGGTTTAATAACCATGGCCGACTCCTTAAGAGAAGAAGCCAAAGTAGCTGTAAATATATGCCAAAACGCGGGTATTAGAACGATTATGATTACAGGCGACCACCCGGCTACTGCAGCAGCTATTGCGACAGAGGTTGGAATTATTAAATTAGGCGGAAGAGTGCTTT
>CAZAED010000025.1:0-18715 GCA_964484145.1 uncultured Candidatus Saccharibacteria bacterium
GAAGGGTCGTCATCCGCAGCTCCGGTGGTAAGCCCCGGCCCCAAATTTTCCCAATACTGGGCAACTGCCTTAATGGGCTTTCCTTGAACAATAGCTTTGCCCACGTCTGCGGGTAGTTTAAGCGCCTTTTTAAGCCCGCTCTCTAAGGGTTTAATATTTTGCTTTTGGTTTGTTTCTTGCAATTTTGTTTCGATTCTCCAAAATATTTTAATAGCGAATCGTCCCCCGACTTGTCCGACATAGCTTTAGCGACGTCGGAAGCTTTAGCGTAGGGGGATAGAATATTTCATTATTATTATATCTTATTGATAAAAAATTGTGAATAACTAGCTCTTGACTGTTGTTTTGGCCTTTGGTATTGTTGTGGAGATGAACCCAATAAATCGCTACAACTTTTTAAACACCTAACCCCGCCCTTAACAGGGACAGGGGTTATTTTTTTGCTCACATTATTAAATATTATTATAGCGAGCAACCCTCCGAAGCCTTGGCGAAGGAGGGTAAATCTAAAACTTATGAATAAACCTTGGAATCTAAAGACTCAAATGTTAGAAGTCATAAACAAAAATGGCGGGTTTGTAAACTGCCACGCGCATTTTGACAAGGCTTTTTATATTACCAAGGAAGGTTTAGACAAGAGTATGCTTGATATGGAAGCTAAATGGAGAATGTCGGACGACATGAAAAAGAATTCATCGCAAGAGGAAATTGAGCAAAGAATAAGAACAGCTTTAGATATTTTAGTTGCCCAAGGTTGTAAGTTAACATGTAGTTTTATAGACGCATACGACGCGGTTGGGCATAAGGCAATAGACGCGGCCAATAAAGTAAAAGAGGAGTATAAACACAAAATCCAGTTACTTACCATTACCCAGCCTTTAGGCGGCCTTGTAGACCCTGCGGCCAGAAAACTTTATGAGGAAATTACAGCTAAGGCAGATATTGCAGGCGGGCTTCCGAGTAAAGACCGGCCGAATGACGAAGCAAATTACGATATAATGTTTGAAATTGCTAAAAACTTAAACAAACCCCTGCACGTTCACATTGACCAGGAAAACAATCCTAATGAGCGTGATACGGAAAAATTAATTAAGCACACAGAAAAGCATGGCTACCAAGGCAGAGTTGTGGCGGTACATGTTTTGTCGGTATCGGCCCAGCCAAAAGAATATAGGTCTGAAATATATAAAAAAATGGCCGCAAATGGAATTGCCGCTGTAACATGCCCCTCCGCCGGACTTTCAATGAGACAGCTTGACCAGTACCAATCAAATGTTCATAACTGCATTGCCAACGTGCCGGAAATGCTAGAGGCGGGAGTGTTGGTGGGTATGGGGGTTGATAATGTTTGTGACTTTTACCAGCCGTTTATAGACGGCGACCTTTGGACAGAAATGCGTATGCTCCAAGAAGCGTGTAGGTATTATGTGTTTGATGACTTGGTAAAAGTTGCAAGTGAGAATGGAAGGAAAATTTTATCAATTAAGTAAAAATAATTAAAAAAAAATAAAATTAAGTAAAATTGAAATGCAGATGCAGTAAATTTTATTTAATTTTACTTAATTATGGTCAATTTTATTTAATCTTATGTCCAAACTCTGGCAATCAAAAAGCACAAAACTTCATCCACTCGTAGAAAAATACACAGTCGGTAACGACTATATTTTAGATATGCGGCTTTTGCCTTACGACATAGAGGCTTCTAAAGCGCACGGGCAGGCTTTGGTAAAGGCTAAAATTTTAAAGCCTGCCGAGTACGCAAAACTGGTTAAGGGGATGAATGAAATTTTAAAGCTTCATAAGGAAGGCAAGTTTGTTATAAGCCAGGGCGATGAAGACTGTCACACAGCCATAGAAAATTATTTGGTGGAAAAGCTAGGGGATTTGGGCAAGAAAATTCATACCGGCCGCAGCAGAAACGACCAGGTCTTAGTTGCGACCAGGCTTTATACTCGCAAAAAAATAAAACAAATTAGCCAGGAGTTAATTAGGCTTCAAAAAGTATTTTTACAAATGGCAAAAAAATACGAATTTTTGCCGCTGCCGGGTTATACCCACACCCGCAGAGCCATGCCTTCTTCTATTGGCCATTGGGCTGCCGCTTATTTGGAAGAGCTGATTAACGACCATAAACTTTTAGAAAGCGCCTATGACTTAAATGACCAAAACCCGCTTGGTGCAGCCGCAGGGTTTGGCGTTAATTTAAATTTAGATAGAGAATTAACCACTAGGTTAATGGGTTTTAAACGCCTTCAGCAAAATTCTTTGTACGCGGTAAACAGCCGCGGTACGACCGAGGCTTTTATACTTTCTGTACTTACTAAAGCGGTTATGACTTTGGGAAGACTAGCTAACGAAATGATATGGTTTACTACCCCGGAATTTAATTTTTTTGAACTGCCGGTTGAATTTACTACAGGCTCTTCCATAATGCCGCAAAAAAGAAACCCGGACGTGTTTGAAATTATGCGAAGCAACGTGCGCGTTATAGTGGCTTTACAGACCCAGGTTAAAGACATATCTACAGGTCTTATTTCCGGTTATAACCGCGACACGCAGTTAACCAAAGAGCCTTTAATAAAAGGTCTTGGTATAGCCAGAAGAAGCCTTGAAGTTTGCGCGCTTGTTATGAGTAAAGTAAAGCCCAATAGAGCGGTACTTATGAAGTCTCTTGCCCCGGAATTCTTTGCCGTGCACGAAGCAAACAGACTTGTAAAAGAGGGAATGCCGTTTCGGGATGCCTACCAACACGTAAAAGAAAATATTAGTAAACTCAAAATTCAAAACCCGGTAAAAGCCATAAAAGAAGTCCTGTCCATAGGCGGACCGGGAAACTTACAGCTAAACCGTTATAAAATAAGTAAGCCTTTGTAAAGAATTTAAAAAGCCTTGGTCAAAATGCCAAGGTTTTTTTGTTGACACAGGCAGTGTTTTTTAGTAAACTCTGTTGAGGATTGGAGGTATTATGATTCAAAAACCTGCTTGGTTCCGCGTTCGGAACGCGGAGGGTAAGCCTTGCATTTTGAAATCTTTCGCTGCGCCACTGCCGGAAAGGTGGAGTTTCGTAGAGGTTGATGGCAGAAGATTCCAAATAATCTACCGATTATCTCAGTCTGAAGAACAGTGGCTGAATTCCGCGAACAGCGAGGATATACAACACAAGGTCGATAGCTCGACAAAGAGTGTGTAGGCACTGATTCGGTTTGAGATATTAACCGAGCCATAGCGCTCAAGGACGACTTTGGGTTCCTGCCCAGAGACCTCGTCCAACTTCCTAAATTCATTTGAAAAGTGAATTTAGGAAGTTTTTATATCCGTAAAAATTTCTAAGTTTTTTATTTCTTTTAGGGCAAGGGCGGGGAGGAGGTTTATGGGCAGAGCGTTTGTGTTTAGTGCGTTAAAGGCGGTTTTTTTGCCTTGTCCGCAAATAAAGCCAATACCAAAATTTATTTCTTTAAAAAAAGTTATTGTGGTAGTTACGCGGTCAGAATATTTATGTTTGTTGCCTACGTTGTAGCCAACTACCCAAGGTTCGTTCTGCATTAAACCAGCAAATTTAGTTTCGTCGCTCTCTGGAAAAATTCCCGCGGTGTGGCCGTCGGGCCCCATACCAAAACTAGCTATTATTACACCACTTGGATTTTCTTTTTTCCAGGTTTTTAAGTTATTTTCGAACCTTGCGGCAAGGTCGGTAATTTTTTCGCCCGGTCTGGGAAGGCTGCCAAAAAAATTAACATTTTTATTTAAAGCTAAGGTGTAAAAGTCTAATTTTTGTAAATTTAAAAAGTTATTTACATCTGCTTCAATAGAAAACCTTTCGTCCAAAACGCTTACGGTTAAATTTTCGCCTAAAGCTTTTTCACCCACGTAGTCTAAAATTTCAAAAGCCGAACCTGCGGAAAGCATAAGCAGAACAGGTTTTTTTGCATTTTCCAAAAGCAGATTGTTTAGCCTTTCGCCGGCAGCGGCCTGGGCTTCTTCTTTGGAATTAAAAGGTATAATTTCCATGGGCTAATTATAGCCTGCAAAAACCTGTGCTGGCAAGATGCTATAATTTTTACCGCCCTTTAAATAAACGCCCATTTTTCCACTAATTTTAGCATTATTGTTACAATAAGCTTATAATATAATTATGTCAGAATTTTTAAACATTTGGGAAATTATATTTTTAGCCTTTAGTGTTTTTGCATTAGCCGCAGTAATTTTCGGACTTTTTTTTGCCACAGGGGACAGAACTAAGTATAGAGACGCCACGGAAATTTTTCCAGTTAGCAGTCAAGAATTTTTAACCGCCTTAGCCCGGGTTACTAACTCGCCAATTGAATGGGGTGGCGAGGTTAAAATATTAAAAAATGGCAACGAATTTTTCCCCGCGCTTTTAGACGCCACTAACAACGCAAAGGCTAGTGTAACATTTACGGTGTATATTTGGGAAGACGGTAAAGCCAGCGACCAAATTTTTACAAGTCTAATGGCTGCTTTAAAAAGAGGGGTAAGTGTTAAACTTTTGCTTGACGGTTTTGGCTGTTTTTATGTACCCAAAAATAAACTACAGGAACTTAAAGACGCGGGCGCAATAGTTTCGGTATTCCGGGCTCCCAGGTTTGGTAAATTAACCCGTTTTCATAGGCGCAGCCACCGCAGGGCTATTGTTATAGACGGCCGTGTTGGTTTTACCGGCGGTATGGCAGTTGCCGACCATTGGTTAGGGAACGCCGCAAACACTAAAGAGTGGCGAGATACAATGTTTGAACTTTCCGGCAATATGGCGCAGAGTTTGCAGTCTGTGTTTGCTCAGCTTTGGGCCGGGACTAGAGGGGAAATTTTAGCCGGAGAAAAGTTTTATCCACGCCTAATGGAAAATAAAAAGGACTCTTGCTATATAAGTATTGCAAGTTCGCCGTCTTCCGACACCCAGCCCCTGCCAAAATTTTTTTGGCTTTCTATGGCTTCGGCTCAAGAAAGTATTTATATAACTTCCTCGTATATGGTAGCGGACAGACATATTAGGGAAATATTAATAAGCCAAGCAAAAAAGGGTGTAGATGTCCGCCTGCTTTTGCCGGACAAACATTCTGACGCAAAACCCATTCGTTTTGCTAGCCACTACTATTTTGAAAGTTTTTTAAAAGCCGGAGTAAAAATTTATGAATATAAGCCGACCATGATACACAGTAAAATAATGGTAGTAGACGGCAAATGGTCGGTAATTGGTTCGGCCAATATGGACGCTAGGTCTGTTGAACTTAACGAAGAAAACGTGCTTGGAATATTAAACCCTAAGCTTGGGTCAGATTTGAACCAAAGTTTTTTTCAGGACGTTGCCTTGGCAAAAGAAATAAAATTACAAAATTGGCAAAAGCGAGGAGTGTGGCAGAAAATTATGGAAAGGCTTTGGATAACTTTTAGGAAACAGTACTGAAGTGATTGATATGATTTAAAAGATTTAAAAGATTGACAGGATTGATATGCGTAAAATCTTGTCATTCATGTCAATCTTGCTCATTCTTGTCAATTAATACTTCCGCCCACACCGGTTTATGGTCAGAGGTATAAATATGCTTTTCTACGCCTGACTTAGTTATGGGCAAGGTGTCGGAAAATATATAGTCTAGCTTCATTCTTAAAAAACCCGCCTTCATTGTGTAAGTGCTTGGTTTTGAGCGAAAATAAAATCCTAAATCCAACATGTGTTTAAATAGGTGCTTTGGTTGGTTAGAATAAAAAAACGGCAGACTTTTTGCTATGCTTCTAAATGGTATAGTGTTAAAGTCTCCGCCTATTATAATATTTTTGCCGTAAGTTTTTTTTAATTTTTTTACGCAGGCGTCTAGTTGCCCAACTCTTTCTTTGGGGTTAAGGCGCGTGTCTAAATGTATATTGCATATGGCTACTTTTTGGTTATTTATTTTAACTTCGGCCATAAGCGCAATTCTTGTGTGAGTTACAAAAAGCAGTTTATGTTTGGGTAGTCTTATGGAGAGCGGGTTTTTTAGTTCAAAACGGCTTAAAATTGCCAGGCCGTGAGTAGCGCCGCTATTTAATGTTCTTGCGGCTTCGTAGGTAAAATAAAAGCCCAAGTGACGGGCTACGGCTTCTGCACGGCAAATTTTTTCTGCTTGGTGGAATTCTATTTCTTGGAAAAAAATAATGTCCGCGGTTTTTAAAATTTTGTCATGGGTAAAAACTTCCGCAATTTCCTTGGTGTTTTTGCCCGAATGAACATTGTAACTAACAACTCTAATAGCCTGTTTAGCCTTATTCATATTTAATTAATTATCTCACACAGGCTTTTAAACCGCAATTAAGCCTAATATTTTACCTCGAAAACAAGTTAAAAACCACCAAACAAATACCCAAAATCCAAACTGTGCCGAATATTTGTTTGTTGTATTTGGCTATTATTTTAGGTAAATAAATATCAAAATTTTCACTTTGTTCGTTTGTGTATTTGGCTGCCATTGGGGTTAAAGGGCAAGTCCATTTGTTGAAAATTAAAACCAAAGTTTCTAGGGACATAAGTCCCAAAGCAAGCCAAAGTAGCAGGTTAAAGGTTTTAGTAAGGCCGCAATACAAAACATAAAAAGTCGCAGCTGCCATAACAGCCCAAATAACCGTATGAACTAGCTTTATAACTTTTAGCATATACGAGTATTTTATCACTTAAAAAGGCTGATTGAAAATGAATATTTAAAGACTCGATCTATAGAGCCTTTAAATTTAGACAAAATAAAAAGGCCGCCCTACACCCAGAACTTCTGGGCGTAGGGCGGCGCGAGTTTTGCACCGTATACCGCCTTATTCGCCTCTTACCACATTGCCCCGTCCGTGAGTCTGTAAGACAAGCCTTTCCAGAAAACCCCCGTCGACCAGTCTGTTTAACTGGTTCATTCCTACTTCTGTTCGGTTCAATAACGCAGGGTTCGTCGAGAGCCAGGCAGACATCTTAAGTGCTGAAGAATACATCTTCTGCATTTTCTTGCCTTGACCGTATCCCTCCAAGATGCCCCTTAGCTTGACCTGGTAAGCCGAACGATTGTCGGGGTCACTTTTGGCAGCATGCGCAATTTCTATAATTCTTCGAACCATAGAATGGTAGGCGAAAAAATCATCAAGTTGGCTCGGCCTCAGAAATTTTGCCAGACCCGTCTGAGGTAAGTCACCGGTCACGAACTCCTTGTGGAGTTCGACAACTGAAAACTTATATCCGAGTTTGAAAATCAATATATACCACAAATGCACCAATAACATCCTAGTGTCCTCCCTTAAACTTAAATTCCAACAAAACGAAGTTTAATAAATGTCGTTTTGTTGGAATTTAATAAAATTTTTCTATTATGGTGGAGATGCCGGGAGTTAAACCCGGGTCCAGAACTTGTCCATTTCCCAATTATTCACAAGCTTAGCCTGGTTTAAAAGCTTTGATGAATATAACCAGGCAAAACATCATCAAAGTTGATTTACTGTGCCTTAGGCTTAAAAGGTAAATCGGCCTTTAAACCGCAGCCCAAAATTAGCATAAGGATCCTTAATTAGGACGAATTAAGGCTTATGTGTTGTTACTTTATTAAGCAGCAACAGGAACTAAATCGGCAGCCGCGAAAGCAGCTTTGATTTTGCTCCAAGAATTTTCAACAGCATTTGTTGATGTCCATAGGATTTACGAGACTACAGACTGGCTCGGCTTGCGTATTAGAAAATTTCAAAGACCTGTCAAAAACCGTCATCCCCGTGGCAAATATAATATCATAATTTAATAGTATTGACAATACCACAGAAATGTGGTATTTTTATTTGTTTTACATCTAGTTTAATGGAGGGGAATATGAAGAGAAAGAAAAAGTCGGTCAAAGGGTCTATCGCGCCCATCGTCGACTACCGTTCGCTTATGGAAGCTGAAGCGGGCACAAAGCTGTTTCAGCTAGCCACGGTGATCGTGTTCGCAATGCGCCAGCTTACCATAAGCCCGCAGCCGATTTCTTTTCTGCAAGAAGTGGTGGCGTGGGTTGCGATAGTTTCGGCGCTTGCTATCCAGGTGCGGATTTACGTTCCGTGGTGGCGGGAGCAGCGGGGCGGGCCGAGCATGAAACTCATTACCGGCGGCCTGTTCAGGCTTAGCCGGAACCCAATGTACGAGCTGGTGGCGGTGTGGGATTTCTGGCGCCACATTTACCACCAGCCAGTTACGGTCAACTTGGTACTCACGACAGCATCGTTGTATACGAGTGCTATGGTTGCGTGCCACTATCACGAGAAAGAGGTGCTTGCGCGGTTTGGTAAGGAGGCTCAGGCCTATTATGCCAAAACGCCGAGCTCTGTTCTCTGGTGGCCTTTCTGGCCTTGGATCCGCCCAAGGTCAGAATGAAAATTCTGCGGTGTCCGGACGCATGGGTCGAGCTTGCTTGACCCATGCGTTTTTGTTTTATGTTCTTATTTCTTTACAAGGATAGAACAGAGGGGCAAACAGAGGGGTCAAGTCTTGACATTTGACATTCGAAAATTGAAAGACCGTAAAATGTACATCAGCGCTTGGTAGCGCTAATATTCACTCTACGGTCCTTTTTGATTGTTTCTTGTTGTGCTCAGGCCGCGTCTGCAAGGCTGAGCAAGTATTCATAACTGGCGGTGATTTCGCCGTAGAACTCCGGCGGTTTTTGGGCGTAATACTGAACGAGAGCCTCAAAGGACGCCAGACGGAACGCAACGTATGCGGGTTTAATGTCTGGCGGCACGCGCTCAAGCTCTTCTTTGAGCGTCTCGAGGCAACCTTTGCGGTCGCGGTATAGGACGCACATCACCTCGTGCCACATCACATACTCCCGGAATTCTTCCGGTGTCGAGTCGGCGATGAAGAGTATGCGTTGGCCATCGGCAATCACCAGCCCCACAAACCCAGGCAGCCGGGGCTGAAACTCTTGTTTTACGACCCGGACTGTAAGGTGTAGGTCGCACATTACCTCTTTGGTTTCTGAAACCAAGAAGGGCAGTATGCTATCTAGAAACTCTTTCATGTTATCCTCCCTAGAAAACAAATAATAATATCATAGTATTAATATTTTTTCAAGAGCCGGAGTTTTATAAAAATTTAAAAAGTGCTATTATTTGTATATGAATTACTTACCAGAATTTTTAGCTATAGCTTCGCTGCACCTTTTGGCTGTTATGAGCCCGGGGCCGGATTTTGTTTTAATTAGCAAAAACAGCTTGGTGTATTCCAGAAAGACCGGAATTTACACAGCTTTGGGTTTGGCTTTGGGCATTGCTGTGCACGTAACTTACTCTTTACTGGGCATAGCTTTAATAATTTCTAAATCTATAGTTATTTTTTCTACTATAAAGTTTTTGGGTGCCGGGTATTTGGTGTACATTGGTATAAAGTCTTTGGGAGCAAAGCCTGCTTCCGTTAAGACCGATGTAGCATCACCAAACGAAGAAATGGGCAAGTGGGCTGCTATTAAAACCGGCTTTTTAACCAATGTTTTAAACCCCAAAGCTACTCTTTTTTTCTTAGCTGTGTTTACTCAAGTAATACATACAACAACCCCTGCAATTGTAAAAGTTTTATACGGCGTAGAAATGTCCGCAATGACTTTTATATGGTTTAGTTTTGTGGCCGTGGTTTTGTCTCATAGTAAAATAAAAGAAAAATTTACAAAAATTCAACACCACGTAGAACGCGGTATGGGCGCGGTGCTTATAGCATTAGGCCTTAAAGTTGCGTTTTCTAGGAAATAAATATTAATCCGTCAAAAATAAAATATTTAGGCGGCCAGAAATAAAAATATGCAATACATAGAATTTGGGGAGTCTAAGCTTTCAAGGTTTTTGTTTTCTTCCAGTGGTTTTGCCTGGTTTTGGCTTTTTGCCCGCGTTTATGTTGGTTGGCAGTGGCTGGAGGCTGGCTGGACAAAAGTTAACAGTGCTGTGTGGGTGGGGGACAAAACGGGAACCGCAATAGCCGGTTTTTTAAATGGAGCGCTTAACAAAACTGCTGGAGCGCATCCGGACGTTTCGGGCTGGTATGCCGGGTTTATTCAAAATTTTGCTTTGCCCAACGCTTCTTTTTTTTCATATTTAGTCGCTTATGGTGAAGTTATAGTCGGTATAGCTTTAATACTCGGAGCCTTTACCGGAATAGCCGCGTTCTTTGGCAGCTTTATGAATATGAATTATTTGTTTGCCGGCACGGTAAGCATAAACCCGCTGCTTTTGCTTATTCAGCTATTTTTAATACTAGCCTGGAAAAATGCCGGCTGGTTTGGGTTAGACCGTTACTTACTGCCCGCCCTTGGAACCCCGTGGCAAAAGGGGAAGATGTTTGGGAATAACCGATGAGTGATTGGTGACCCCGCCTCTCGCGAGAGGCGGGGTATTTGCTTTATTTTGGTAATTTGTTACTATAAAGCACGTTCGAAATTTATATATTTATAAAGGAGGTGGAATGTGTTCCGCCTATTTTTTTTGTGCGTAGTAGCAATTCTGCCTCTTTTTGCGGAAGACACTGTCCGCACGGAAACAGAAACCAATGCCTCGCCGGCCTTGAAAGATTTCGGTCTTTCTCAGTGGTTGTTGTACAACCATCGGCCGAGCCCGAAGTCCCGCTTTGGGTACGGGTTTAACGCCCGGTACCTGAATTTTTTGACCACCAAGCGGGTGGAGCTCACCGCCAGTGGCACACTGTACCTGGGCAAGGGATTTGTAAACCTTAACCCAGGCCGGACAACCGACGGGCGCTGGACAACCAGCATAGTTGGTGGGTATCGGTTCGGTGGTGGCTGGTCTTTGGTTGCGCTTGCCGACCCGAAGTGGCATCACCGTGTTGACTTGCCAACCACAGTCTTTAAGAAACTGTGGGTGGGGAAGGGCCCGCTGTATTGGCGCGTGGACGACTTCCACGTCGGCCATGGCCACGCCTACCACTATCAGGGTGTAGAAATCCGCGTGTATCCTATGCGCCATGTGGAGTTGTTCGTCGCCCCGCAAATTTCTTTAATTGGGCCGAAAAAGTTTGTTACGGAGTTTGGGCTCCGAACCAGCTTTTCCTTCCCGCGGCAGTAACCCGAAAGCCGAGTCTGACTTAAGTGTCTGGGCTCGGCTTGTTCATTTTTAATTTAAATATAGTTTGTTGCTATTTAGTCACATATGTGACTAAATAGCAACAAAAGTTAAATTAATATTTCGTAAAAAACAAAACCCTGCTTTCGCAGGGTTTAAAAATGCAAGGGTTATTTAAGTAGTGACTGAATGTTTGCTATGCGGTCTTCGGTCATTTCCCATTCGTATATGTCGCAGTTGGCAACGTCTTTGTTGGTGTCTTCGGCGCGGTAAATTCTTGGAATGTCGGGAAAATGGAATAGTAGCATACGTATAACTCCGCCGTGAGTTATTATGCCTATATTTTTATGGTCGTTATTGTTAGCTATATCTAAAATTGCGCCAAAAACTCGTTTTCGTACCTCTTCGGCTTTTTCTCCGCCAAAAGGGCTGTAGTCGTAAATTTGCATATTTTCTTTTTCACGGTGGTCCGGTAGTATTTGGTTCCATTCTTCCACGGTTTTACCCGCAAGGCTGCCAAAGTCTCTTTCGCGTAAGCGGTAGTCATGCATAATCGCAACTTGTTTTTCCAGGCGTTGGTTAATAACCGCCGCGGTTTCCTCACTACGTTTTAAGTAAGAGGTAAACAAAACGTCTAAGTCTAGAGTTTTTATAATGGGTGTTAATTTTTCTACCTCCAAAATACCTTCCGTGTCCAAGTAGTCGTCTATATGCGTGCCCTGACGGATATGTTTTTTGTTGTACTGGGTTTGTCCGTGGCGAATGAAGTAGAGAGTTGTGGAATTATGGAGTTTAAGCATAGGTCATTTTAGTATACTAACATTTTAACATAAACCAAAAGAAAGCTGTCTTTAAGACAGCCCTCTTTTTTATTTCTTTTTTGTCGGTTTTTTCTTAGCCGGAGCTTTGGTTTTGGGTTTGGCTTTGGCAACAATAGCCTTAGAAATTTTTTCCCAGTGAGACATTAAGTTTTTTTGCAAAGCGGTAATTTCTGCCGGAGCGGCTTTTTCATATTCGCCGTATTTTTTTACCACTTGTTTTACGGCTGCTTCGTAAGCCGGCTTGGTTACAGTTTTAAGCTGCTTGAGTTCTTTTATAACTTCTTCCTTGGCTTTACTAGCCCAAGTTTTAGCCGCGTCCCTGTGTTTTTTTGCGCCTTTGTCAAAAGCAAAATAGTAAGCAGTGGCTGCTGCGGCAGCTAAAGCTGCTGCGCCTGCGGTGGCTAGTTTAACCCCAACGTGTTGTGATTTAGACATAGTATTTCCTTATTGTGTTACATTTTACATGTAACGTTATTTTTTCTCTTTTTTATTGGTACGATTATAGACTGAATTAAAGAAACTGGCTAGGTGTTTTACTTTTAGTCCTTGCTCCTTTACATTTTCACGCAAATCAGACAAGTCTTCGGCTATTAAGTCACTTTCCTTTTTGGCTTTTTGGGAAATATAGTTTATGGCCTTAGTAATTTTAATTACATAATACCCAACAACCAACATAACAATGGTAATAACTACCACCAAAATGCTGGTTAGGAAGAAAAATACGTCTTGTTTTAAAAAATCTGTCATTTTTTTTCTACCAAATACGAAAGAGGCTAAATACTAAATCTAATCACCTTCACTTTTCGTATTTCGTTATTTTAGTATTTTGTAGAGAAGTTATTTGTAGTAGCTTTTTACTTCATAAAGCACATACAAAGAAAGTGCTGTGCCTATTATTAATCCGCCTAGGTTCATGGAAAGCAAGTTGCCAACTGCGGAAACTAAAATCGAGTATAGTAGTAAGCGCCAGCCGCTTAATTGGCGTTTAAACAGCCCTGGTAAAGCCATAGCTTCTAGTACTAAGGCAAATAAGGTAATCAAACCACCCACAAAATACATTCCACCTGTTTGCGCACCGGCGTACATGCTTATTGCTGGAATGGCAACAGCGCTTATGCCAAGGGCGAGCAGGATTGCCGGAATGGCAATAACCATTAAAATTAGTGTAATCCAAGGACCGTAATGAACAATGAATTCTTTTAATCCGGCAGGTAAGTGGACTGAAATTTTAGAGTATACTTTGCCTATTTCGTCCTCAATTTGTTTTAAAAAGCCTGAAGACGACTGTCCGGAAGGGGCAGTATTTGGTGTTTGATTTTGTGTCGGTTCCATGAGTTTATTTGTAGTTAGTTAGTATGGCTTTATTATAGCACGGTTTGGGTCATCTAAGCATTTAAACATGTAAACATTTAAGCATGCTTGTCTGTTTAGATGCTTGTATGCTTAAATGCTACTTCCCGTATCTACTAAACAGCTCCTCAAGCACTCTCTGATACTGCACCCGAATATTTTCATCTTTTCCAACTTCTAAGACCTCATCGTTTAGGTTTGTAGCCGCGCTAGTCCAGTTAAAGCTGCCAGAGGCGTAGGCTTTGTCTGTTACCACAGCTTTTAAGTGCATTATGGCGCTATGGTCTTGTTCGTAAACCGGAATTTCTGCTTTACGTAACTCATCTATTATTTTTTTCTGCGACTCAATTTGCGCGTATTGGTTCCTATCCGAAATACCAACAACTTTTAGGCCTTTGTACTTTGCGGCAAGTAGCGCGTCTTTAATATCTGTCCGGGTAAAAGTATATACCGCGAAATAAACAAATTTGTCTGCGCTACGTATAACGTTTACAATTTGTTTGTTTAATTGCTCATCCTGATTATAGTAAACCCGTACCTCATGCGCGGGCTGGTAGCGGTAGGAGAAGTAGAACTGGGCGGAGAGGGCGAGTAATAGAGCGATTGCGAGGATGTAAAATTTTTCTCTGGTGGAGGAAATCATGGTTGTCAATTAAGCAAATTAGCAAACTAGCAACTAAGCATCTTGGTTATCCAAAGTTTCTAATGCTTTCCATAGCATCGCACCGATTTCTTCGGCAAATTTTGATGCATTTTCGTAGTCTTCTTTAGAAATAAATGTTTCCACAAAAGAAAAGTTTAATAAATATTTTGACTCTTTTAATGAACCGTAAGAAATTTCCCAGAAATTCTTTTTAACATTAATTTTTTTTCTGGCATATCCTTCAATGTAATTTAGTATTATAGATAGAGTTGATCTCCTTAACTGAGAAGTAACGCCGTAAAGTTCTTCTTTTGGGAATTTTTTTGCTAACTTATAAACAACATGGACATAGGTATCCATTTTTATTTGAAGTTTTTCAAAATAATTTGGTTCTTTCTGCATATGTTTAATTGCTAACTTGCTTAATTGCTAAATTGAGTCTCGGATTTCCTTCTTACTCTCCCTCTTCTTTATGTATTCCCGTTTGTCCGTCTTCTTTCTTGCTTTTCCAATTCCAATTCGTACCTTTACCCAGCCCTTAGGTGTTACTAAAATTTCTAAGGGGATAAGTACTAGGCCTTTTTCTTTGCCTAGGAGTTTTTGTACTTCATCTTTTTTAAGCAAAAGCTTCCTGCTTTGGGTTGGGTCATAACCATCGGCAGGCGCGTATTTGTAAGGACCAATGTGGCAGTTTATTAAACTAGCGCCATTTATTCCTACAGTTACGTAAGAGCCGGTTAAAGAGGTATTGCCGCTTTTAACGCTTTTTACTTCAGCTCCGCTCAATACCAAGCCCGCCACGAAAGTATCTTTAATTTCGTAGTCATAGCGCGCGCGTTTGTTTTCCGCTAATGTCTTCATTTTATGATTGATATTTAACTTACAATATTATACAATCCTTTTTATGATAGTACCACTAACCCAAAAAGAGGACACCACCTACGGGTGGTCTGAGAAAGCTGTCCACGGACAGCAAATAAGATACGGAGCAGGACCCTTTCGGTCTTTGGGGTGGGTAGATAACGAACCAGGTAAGATGAAGAGAGTTCTTCAGCTTGATCCTGATACAATCCTATGCATCGGGGCTGAATATCTAACAAAGACCCTGTAGGAGGCGTTTCCACCCATGGAATCCGATAAGCCGGCTCGTGAACGGGCCGGCCTTTTGTTTCACTTTTTTGACCATTTTATGCTATAATAATTGCATTATATGACTAGTGAAACAGCAAAAAATTATATAAGTCATGTGCTTTCAAGCGCGCTTTCTAGCTTAAAGCTGACTTCATATTTGGATACTTTAATTATTTCTTCCCCTGAAGCAGAGTTTGGTGACTATAGTACAAACGCAGGCTTAATTTTGGCTAAAGAGGTGAAGGTTAGCCCCAAAGAAGTAGCAAACAAAATAATAGAGGAAATAAAAAAGGAAGATATAAAGCATTATTTATCGACAGTAGAGGCAAAGGGTGGCTTTATAAATTTCACTTTTTCTGAGGAATTTTTAATAAAAAATTTAGGAAAAATTATAGAGGAGCGCGATTTGTTTGGGTCTTCGCTGCTTGGGGGCGGCAAGAAAATTTTAGTGGAGTACTTTCAGCCAAATGTGGCAAAGCCGCTTCATTTAGGACATTTAAGAACCGCAATTATTGGCGACAGTTTATTTAGAATATTTTTGTCGCAAGGCTTTAAAGCAGAGAGCGATACGCATCTTGGCGACTGGGGCACGCAGTTTGGTTTGGTTATTTTGGCTTACAAAAAATATGGCGACATTTCGGTTATAGAAAAAAATCCTATTGAGGAGTTAAATAAACTTTATGTAAAAATAAATTCGGAAATGGAAGCTAATCCGGAACTTCGGGAAGAAGGTAAGGCTGAATTTGTAAAACTTGAAAAAGGCGATTCTGAAAACCGCGAACTTTGGAAAAAGTTTAAAGATTGGTCCTGGCAGGAATACGAAGTAGTTTACAAAGATTTGGAAATAAGAAAGTCAGACCACGACTGGCCGGAAAGTTTTTTTGAAGACAAAATGTCGGCTGTAATTGATGAGCTTAAAACCAAAGGTTTGCTTAAAGAATCCCAAGGCGCACAAATTGTAGATTTAGAGGCGTATGGTTTAGGCATAGCGCTACTTGTAAAGTCAGACGGCGGCACAACTTATTTGCTCCGTGACCTTGCGACCTATATTTATAGAAAAGCGCAAGGCTTTGAAAAACAGTTCTATGTGGTAGATGTTCGCCAAGCTCATACGCTAAAACAGACCTTTAAAATTGTTGAGCTGTTAGGCTATATTAAACATCCGGAGGAAGCCGTACATATTTCTTACGGATTTTTAACTTTGCCAGAGGGAGCCATGAGTACGCGTAAAGGCACTGTGGTAGGCGCAAAAGAATTTATAGAAAACGTGCAAAAAGAAGCGCTTAAAATTATAGAAGAAAAAAATCCGCAGTTACAATCGAAAGCTATTGTTGCAAAACAAGTTGCTGCCGGAGCCATAAAATATTTTGATCTTTCTCACAACCTAAAAAGTGACATAGTCTTTGACCCAAAAAAAGCTATTACTTTTGAAGGTAATACCGGCCCATACCTTATGTACACGCATGCTAGGATACATGGAATACTTAGAAAATCCGAAATCCGAAATCCGAAATCCGAAATAAACCTTAAATCTGAAATCTTAAATCTTAAATCGGAGGAACTCTCCGTCCTTCGCAAACTCCTTAAATTCCCCGAAACCGTCTCCCAAGTCGCCGAAGACCATTTGCCTAACATTCTTTGCAACTACCTATTTGAACTCTCTCAAACCTTTAACGCGTTTTACCAAAAAGTGCCGGTATTACAAGAAACAGATGAAAAGATTAAAGATTTCAGATTAAAGCTAATAACTGCTACCGCCCAAGTAATTAAAAACGGACTTTACTTACTTGGCATAGAAGCGCCGGAGGAAATGTGATTCACAGATACACAGATGTAAACTGATAACACGGATAGATGCAACTTTGTCACCCCAGAATTTTGAGACTTTACGAAGACTATCCGGGATCCGGAATTTTTTTAATTATTTACCGATTATCTAGAATTTATGATACTCAAAACGAGTTTAATAGTAATAGGAGTGGTGTTAATTATATTTAATAAAAAAGCCGGGTTATATCTTCAAAAGAGCTGGTTATTAAACCCTTTTCATTTAGGCACAGAATTTACTTCTAGGGTTTGGGTTATTTTACTAGCGATTTGTATTTTGTTAATTAGCTTAAGTTTGTAAAATCTATTTTTTATTTTATGTCAGAAGAAAAACAACCACAATCTAATCCGCCAGCTGGCGGACCACCAAACTTTAATGAGTTAGAGAAAGAGACTTTAAAGTTTTGGAATGAAAATAAAATTTTTGAAAAGAGCTTAGAAAAGACTAAGGACGGGGAAGCCTTTATTTTTTACGACGGACCACCTTTTGCTACGGGTTTGCCGCACTACGGCAGTATTTTGCCGAGTGTTATTAAGGACGCAATTCCAAGGTACCAAACCATGAAAGGCCGCTATGTGCGCAGGCGCTGGGGCTGGGACTGTCATGGACTTCCTATTGAAAACATTGTAGAAAAACAATTAAAAATTTCCGGAAAAAAACAAATCGAAGAAATTGGTGTAGACAAGTTTAACGAAGAATGTAGAAGGAGTGTTTTACGCTATGCCGAAGAATGGGGAAAGACCATAAACAGAATTGCCCGCTGGGTAGACTTTGACAATTCCTACAAGACCATGGATACGTCTTACCAAGAAAGTGTCTGGGCTGGACTTAAACAGGTTTGGGAAAAAGATTTAATTTACGAAGACAGAAAAGTTTTATTATATTGCAGCCGCTGCGAAACCCCAATTTCTAATTTTGAAGTGGCAATGGACAACAGCTACCGTGACATTACTGAAGAGTCGGTATATGTAAAATTTAAACTTTTGCCTCGCCAGAGAATTCTAAACGAATTAACTAACGACAAAACTTACTTACTTGCTTGGACAACCACGCCTTGGACTTTGCCGGGCAACACTAGTTTAAACATTGGCGAGAATATTTCTTACGTTACTATAGAAGTAGAAAGTGGCGAGCACTATATAATAGCCAAAGAACGGCTGTCCGTAATAAATGAAAAATACGAAATTGTTGGTGAAATATTACCACGGAATTTAGAAGGTCTTGAATATGAGCCTTTGTATCCAGGGGTTATTCCCAATGGCAGGTCACCACAAGCAACGGGTACAATTGTTGGTAACCCCAACAAAGCCCACAGAATATATTTAGCTGACTTTGTAACTACTACAGACGGTACTGGTATTGTTCATAACGCGGCTATGTACGGCGAGGAAGACTATCAGCTAGCCAAAGCAAAAGACTTGCCTCGTATGGATATGCTTGGCAACAAAGGCCAGTATTTAGAAATGGCACCGGAACATTTGCGAGGAGTGTTTTTTAAAGATGCGGACAAAATAGTTATTTCTGACTTAACCGAAAAGAAATTGTTATACAAGAGTGAGCACTATACCCACAGCTACCCGCATTGTTACCGCTGCGGCACGCCGCTTTTTTACAATGCGCTTCCTGCTTGGTTTATAAATGTTCAAAAAATAAAACCCGAGCTTTTAAAGAACAACGAAAGCGTTAATTGGTACCCCGGACATTTAAAAGAAGGAAGGTTTAAACTGGGCATAGAAAACGCGCCGGACTGGAATATATCTCGTAATCGCTATTGGGCGACTGCCTTGCCGTTTTGGAAATGTACTAAAGCGGAATGCAAGCACGTTACTTGTGTTGGGTCCGTGGAAGAATTAAAAGAAAAAGCCACTAATTTTTCCGAAGTGTACC
>CAZAED010000025.1:18725-18956 GCA_964484145.1 uncultured Candidatus Saccharibacteria bacterium
CCAAATCAGGAATTAGAAAAACTTGATCTCCACAAGCCCTACATAGACCGTATTAAATTAAAATGCGAAAAGTGCGGCGGTGAAAGTTTACGTGTGCCCGAAGTTGTAGACTGCTGGGTAGAAAGTGGCAGTATGCCTTTTGCGGAACTTCACTACCCATTTGAAAATCAGGAACTATTTAAGAAACGTTTTCCCGCAGACTTTGTTGTGGAATATATACCTCAAACCAGG
>CAZAED010000026.1:0-8733 GCA_964484145.1 uncultured Candidatus Saccharibacteria bacterium
AGGCCTAAAGTTTTGTAAGCTTGTTTTATAATTTTGTCTAAACCGGACTCGGGCAGACCGAGTTCTTTTAAATATTCTGTTCGTTCATCATCCGCCAGTTCCGCAAGCTCGCTTTCTATTTGCGCGTCAATAACAATTTGGTTTGCATCTGTTGTTAAATTGTTAAATTGTTTACTTGCTAAATTGAATTCTGAATTTGCCACAAACATTATTGGTTTTGTTGTTAGCAGCTGTATGTCTTTACTGTGTTCTTTTTCTTCGTCGTTTAAAATAACTGTGTTGGCCATTTCACCTTTTTCTAGGGCAGCTTTGTATTTATCTAATACTTGTTTTTTTATTACCGCGTCGCGCTCGCCGCTCTTTACTTGGCGGGTGAGTGTGGAAAGTCTGTTTTCTATATTTTGCAAATCTGCTAACTGAAGTTCTATACCAATAGTTTCCATATCACGTTTTGGGTCTACATTGCCGTTTACGTGAATAATGTCTTTGTTTTCAAAAAAGCGTACCACTTCCATTATGGCGTCTACTTCGCGTATGTGACTTAGGAATTTGTTTCCAAGGCCTTCGCCGGTACTGGCGCCTTTAACTAGGCCGGCTATGTCTACAAATTCTATGGTGGTCGGCACAATCTTTTCACTTTTTTCAAGTTCGGATAGCTTTGCCAGGCGTTCGTCAGGCACGGCAACCACGCCCACGTTTGGGTCAATGGTAGCAAAAGGGTAGTTTGCAGCTTCTACCTTGCTTTTGGTTATAGCATTAAATAGTGTACTTTTGCCTACGTTAGGCAGACCGACAATGCCGATTTTAAAAGACATGGGAGTGAATTAAGAAGTAAGAATTATGAATTAAGAATAACTACAACGCTTAGTATTGTAATTGAATTTTGGGTTTTAGGAAAGGGCTTGGGTTTTGACAAAATACAGAGAGAGAGGTATTATTTTGTAGATTTGATTCCCATTCTTGTGGAGGATTATGTCCGCAACAACCCAGCAACTTTATTCGCCCCATATGTGGGGCTATCTGAAGCGCGTGATTTCAAAGAAGGCAGGAGGAGCTAAAGCCACGTTGCCCGGCGCTATCGCAGCGCTCAATACTCACAAGCCCGAGGGTTTCGGAGTTACCGTGAAAGAAAGCGCTGAAGCACGTCAAACCCAATCGGGTTTGACCGTGATGTATGTGGTTCTGGCATGCGATGGCAAAGATCACGCGTTGTGTCTCACTATTCAAGAGCTGCACACTCTGTGCGGCTCCGCGAATGGGAGCTTTGCTCCGTCAATCAAGCCTTTCATGCTCAAGCCTAAGCAGCAGTAGCTGAGGCTTGGAATTCTGACTGCGGGAGATGTCTGATACGTCTCCCGCGGTTTTTTTGTTGGTGGATAAATTTTTTGACTCAGTAGAGCTACATTCTAATTTATTAATTATATTTAGCAGTAAGTTATCAAACGATACCGTTATTTATTAAATAGTGAATAAGTTTAATGATATTATCTTTAGAATGTAATTCTACTGGGTTTGACAGTAATATTAACAAGAGTATGCTTAAGGTAGAGAAAGCTACGGGGCTAAAAACCCCCTGCGCAAACTTTGGACCAAGGCCATCCTCTCACCGGCAGAAACGGTATCCTTAAAGCACGAGCGCCAAGAGGAGTATAGAGGTGGAACAGCTGGTCTTAAGTGGGCATCTTGAAAACCTGTTAGGAGGGTTAGAAAGATGTTCGAAAGTAATTTGTCGTACAAAACCGGCAGCCGGTGGAGTTTTCCAATGGCTGTGGTAGTGGTAATGGCTGTTTTGGCGTTACTGGTTTTGGCCAGCAGCGTCAAGGGCGCGGTTAAAACCGTAAGGCAGAAAGAAAAAATTTACTTGCCCATTGAGCTGAAGCAGTTGCCGGCAAAACAGCCGGCTACGGTGGAGCAAAATAGGGCAGGGAGTTCTAAGGCCTCTGTACAGCCCCAGGTAGTTGCCAGTAAGCCAACTAAAGTGTTTCGGGCTCCGTCAAGAATTCCCGCGCAGGTTGCGGAAATAAATGACAGAGAACTCGGGGCGCCGGAAGTGGCTTATGGGCATATAGATAGCCCAGGTAGTACTAAGCCTGGGGACAGAGGTTGTCCAGCCGAAGTTTGCGGAAGTGTTGGTAATGTGGCGCCGCCGCCTATTTTAGAAGCAAAGCCAGAACCAAAACCACTCTCTGAACCCGTAAGGGTAAGAAGGGGAGGCGAGGTAATGGCTGCGCAATTAGTTCGTCAGCCAAAGCCAGCTTACCCACAGCTAGCCAAAGCAAGCCGGGTTTCGGGATTAGTGCGTCTTACGGCAGTTATTCGTCGTGACGGCACCATTTCGGAACTAAAGCTTGTTTCCGGCCACGCGCTGCTTGTGCCCGCTGCTATAGACGCTGTAAAGCAGTGGGTTTACCGCCCAACGCTTCTTAACGGGGAAGCGGTTGAGGTGGTTACGCAAATAGACGTTCACTTTACGCTTTCGTAGTTTGGGTGAATTCGAAGCGTAAACAAAAGTCTACTCCAGGATGCTATAGAGGGGCGGTTCCGAGTGAAGAACTTGGAGCCGCCTTATTACATATAAGCCACCGGAAATGGTGGATATTTTAATTGACGAAAAGAAAAATTGGGTATAACATCGTATACAGCAAAGCCGCCAGAGTGGCTTTGTGTGTGTAATCACCAGGAGGGTGAGATGGGATTTGGACAGGTCTGTTTTGAAGAACCTGAAGTGTGGGTTGAAAAGAAAAGAAAGAAGAAAGCGTGTTTGGGCCTCATTAAGGTGTTCTTGTCCGAGTGCGCCAGAAGGTCTTATCGAAGGCGTGTTCTTATTGCCTTTGAGGAGGCCTTGCGGAACAATCAGGTTCCAAAAGGAGTAAACAAAACACTCACATTGCCAGTTAGGCGATGGGCCGTGTCGGCAACGGTCGGAGAGTTCGAACGGCTACGCGAAGAGCTGGAACAGCAATAATCCGAATCGATTTTCCCCTTAGCGGAGTAGGTTGTAGTCGGTACCACAGGGTGCCTACGAAAGCCCGCTCCGCTTTGTTTTTAGCTTGACTAGGTTTGTAAATTTGTTTAAACTTTGAAACATTGGTTTAGGCCAAAATATAGCGAAAAGAGGAAGTAATTATGACTGCGCTGCAGGTAGCTGAATCTAAGTATGCTAGCCAGCCCGAGATTTATCACGGTTCTCTTATGGATCTTCTGCGGTTTGATCAATCTGTCGGACAACTGTGCCACAAGGGTGTGGTGCTGTTGCCGCTCACAGATTGTGAACGACCGGCAGAGCTTGGCGTAGTCCAGAAGTTGTTAGAATTGGTCGGTGCAGCCGGGTTGTTGGATGACAGAAGGTCGCGGAAGGCAGAGCGACCTCCCAACCGCAGGCTTAACTACGTTAAGCTAGCTAGACAGA
Source organism: uncultured Candidatus Saccharibacteria bacterium (assembly GCA_964484145.1). Taxonomy (GTDB): domain Bacteria; phylum Patescibacteriota; class Doudnabacteria; order UBA920; family UBA920; genus JAEUSF01. The sequence goes on from CAZAED010000026.1 coordinate 3,410, forward strand.
TGGAGCAGAATCGGAAAGAGATTAAAGGCCCATTTAGTGTATTGAAAGTCTGTAAGGTTTCGCTCTCGCACCAAAGAGGGACGGTTCTCGCGGTTGTGATTCGGACCGATGGTTGCCGTCCTTACGGATACTTTTTTCACTTGAAGGCCGCGGCTTTCTTGTGCGGAATGTATCAGTAGTTGGGTTTTATCGCAGTTGTGGGGCGGCCGTCCGGCAGCCCCACTTTTCATTTTATGCTAAAATATTTATATGAAAAATATCAATTCCAAAAAACTCATAGTCTTTGACTTAGACGGCACGCTTGCGCCGACTAAGGCGCAAATGGACGGGGAAATGGCTGAATTAGTAAAACGGCTTTTAGAAGTTAAGAAAGTGGCTATTATTGGCGGTGGGAAACTGCAGTTATTTAAACACCAGTTTTTAAGCCAGCTCAATATTACAAAAAATTTGTACCACAACCTTTTTTTGTTTCCAACTACGGCTACAACTTTCTTAAAGTATGAGTCAGGTTGGAAAAGAGTATATGCGCACAACTTAAGTGGGGAAGAAGTGGCAAAAATCCGCGGCGCCGTAAAAAAAGTTTATAAAGAAATTAATTATCAGGATCCAAAAAAAACCTACGGTAAAATTATAGAGAACCGCGGCAGTCAAGTGAGTTGGTCGGCTTTGGGGCAAGATGTAGTTAAAGTTTTGGGTAAAAAAGGAATAGCGCTTAAAAACAAATGGCGTGAAGAAAATACACCTTTAAAACTTAAAATCGCAGAACATCTAAGAAAACACTTGCCAAACTTAGAAGTTCACGCTGCTGGCCATACTACAATAGACATAACCAAAAAAGGTATAGACAAGGGTTATGGTTTGCACCAAATAGAAAAATACTTGAAAGTAAAAATAAAAGATATGCTGTTTATAGGCGACGCCATATTCCCGGGCGGTAATGACTACGCAGTAGTAAAAACCGGCGTTGACTACAAAAAAGTTAAAGACCCGGAAGAGACGAAAAAGATTATTAGAAAACTTATATAAAAAAGAGAGAGGCGGCAACCGAGGAGCGGTTGCCGCCTTTTTGCAAGCCTGGGGTTAGGCCGCAAGGGGGAGAGGCATGGCAGCCTCTTCGATGATATAAGTTTTGCTCGCGATCTGGAAGAGGCGGTTGACCCCGCCTTCTTCATATTCTTTAATTGTCTCACCCGGGAGGGTGGGTAATATAAGAATATACCGGATTTGACTCCGGCAAATGTCGCAAACTACGGTTTCGGGGTAAGCCTTAAGAGGCTCGATCCCGTAGAACCCAATACAATCCTTTGGGAAGGTGTATGGGTTCATATTCTGGATGCGGGGGTTGTAGTATGCTAACTGCAGCCCAAAGTACTTTGGCGGGTTCGTCCACCAAGTTGCCTCGGGTAGCGCGTCGGCTGACCAGGTTACCACAACCAAAGTATCTGTTTCCTGGAGCATAAGCCCCTCCTTCCTCCAAATTTTTTCCAACAAAAAATCCGACCAATGTAAATTACACGAAGCGGATTTTTTGTTTGATTTTTTTTGTTAGCATAGGTGATTTTGTTTCAAGTATATTCCTAAGTTTTTGTTTTCACAAGTGTATAACTTTAAAGAGGGGAAACGGCGGTGGCTTTGTGGGCGACCGCCGTTTATATAGCGTTGCCGTTTTCATCGGTCACGCGCAGGGCGTGGACTTCTTCGGCAATATGGCGTAGGCCTTCGGGGGAGCAAGGGCGACACCAAATAGTGAGGGAGCAGGGAGTACCATTTCGGTCGCATCCGCTGATTATCTCTCCGTGGTAGTCTTCTTCTCTCCAGGCAAGAATTCCAAGCGCGGTTTCAGTGGTTGCTTGGTCCGAAAAAAACAGATTATAGCGGGTTTCAGGAGAATTCATGAAAACCTCCCAAAAGTTGATATTCGTGTCCGCGCCGGTAGTCTGTAGGCGGGTGTCGGCGTTCGATTTCGATGTACGAAATTTGAAGTCCGTACAAAAGAACATCGGTAGCCACAAACTGACACTGGTAATTGGTAACCATGACAAAAATGTCTAAGGTCGCCTTGTGCCTGTGCTCGGTTTGTATTTTTGCTGGAAGGATGCTAAATCCAGACCACCGGACATGATTTTTTTGCGCGTAGATGATTTTCGTCAGAAGTTCTGATGAAAACCGTCTTGGGCACTGAATATGGAGGAAATACATCCCCCAATACTGACCACGATCGATCTGCACGAGAAAGTCCTCCTTTCCTTTCCAAACAAAAACCCCGCAAAGTTGCGGGGCAAATGTTTATAAAAGACCAATTTTTTGTTTAACTTCAAGCAGGGTAGCAGAGGCAACTTCTCGGGCGCTGCGCGCGCCATCGCCTAGGACTTGGGCTAAGTAATCGGTACGCGATAGTAATTCGGCTTTCTTTTCCCTAAATTCCGCAAAGTAGTTAGCTATATCTTCCGCAAGTTTGGTTTTTAGCTCGCTATACTGTAAATTGCCAAACTGCTGTTTTTCTTTAAAGTATTTTATTTCGGGGGTCTTACCAAATTGTTCTAATAAATACATTAAGTTTTCCGCGCCTGGGTTTTTGCCGTCTGGGGAAGAACCGGTTACAGCCTTTTTTAGTTTGCGCGCTATTTCTTCTGGCGAGTCATCGAGCAGTAAAGCCTCATCTCCGGTTTTACTCATTTTTTTAGCAGGGTCTGAAAGCGACATTATTCTTAAAGGCTCTCTTAAATAGGTTTTTGGTTCCGGGAAAGTTTCGCCAAATTTGTTGTTAAATTTTCTGGCCGCAACTCTGGCTAACTCTACATGCTGAACTTGGTCTTCTCCAACAGGAATAGAGGTGGGCTTGTAAAGTAAAATGTCTGCTGCCATTAAAGTCGGGTAAGTTAATAGCCCAGCGTTTATGTTTTGTTTATGTTGGGCAGACTTGTCTTTGTACTGGGTCATTCTTTCTAGTTCGGAAAGAGGAATAAGGCAGTTAAATATCCAAGCCAGCCAAGTGTGTTCTAAAACCTGGTTTTGAGCAAAAAATACGGTTTTGTTTGGGTTAATCCCTGCTGCTAAATAGCTGGCAGCAACATCTAAGGTATTTTCTGTAAGTTCTTTTGGTTCAAAGGGGGTTGTAAGAGCGTGTAAATCGGCAATAAAATAAAAGCGCTGTAAGTCTTTTTCTTGCGTTTTTACCAGGTCTTTAACTAAGCCTAAATAATTGCCAATATGGAGTTTGCCGCTGGCTCTGCAGCCGGCTACGTAAGTTTCTTTTTTCATAAAAGTATTATAGCAAACCTAAAAATTCGTGTATAATTATTGTAAACTCATAAACTTATGTCAGATTTTGAACCGAGGTTTGAGGACTATGCTCTTAAAAGCCAAGGTGAAAAAGAAAATAAAAAAGAAAACGAATCGGAAGACAGACAGGGTAGGCGTGGTTTTCTAAAAAAAGCAGGCATTGCCGCAGCAGGAGTGCTTGGCGGTTTTGGATATAAAACTTACGACGTTGTGAGTTCGGAAATGAGAGAAAGACCTAAAGAGGTAGCTAGAGTAGCTAGGTTTTTAAGAGGAGAAGCCGGAGAAAACGAAACTTTAAGGCTTGGAGGCAGGGAGGTAGGTTTTGAAGAATTTGTAAAAATAGTTTCTAGCCTAACCGGTCCGGAAAAAGAAAGTCCGGAAGTGGTAAAAGCGCTTTTAGACGCCTTTGCAGATATGATAGAAGTAGAAGATCAGTTCGGGGCAAAATTTAACAAACTAGAACTTTTAGAAGACATAGAACCAATAGTTAGTAAAGTAACTTTTGGCAAAGTTCAAACCGCACGTTCATTTGGTTTTGGGCAAATTAACCCATATACAGCTTTAGCAATTGCCAGGGACAAGCATAAAATTTTAAGTGAGCGGGGGTTGTTAAGCGAGAAGAATCTTCAAAGGCTAAATAAAGACAAACTTAAATCCGGCGAAGTGGTCAGCGCGCTTAATTTACAAAAAGACGAGAATTTAGTTTACAGTTTTTTGGAATTTAACCGCTGTTATAATTTTTATGGCCGAAATTCGCGCAATCAGCTAAATGCCGAACATAGAGCCACACCAAGAGTGTTTGCTTTAGCCGTGGCTTCCTATAGCGCCAATTTTTTGTCGCCGCTTAGGGCAAAAGGCCAAACCTATTTTAACGAACTAATGCTTTCAAGCCCCGGCCTTAGGGACGAAATGGCCAGAGAACTAGGTCTCGAGCCTAAGGCCTTAGAAGGTAATAATTATTTGCAAATAGATGGTGATATGGGCAAGCAAACAAAAGCTGGGTTTATTGCTCTTTCAAAACGGCTTAATATTCCGGAAAAGGAGTGGCCGGAAGAATTTAAGCCCGGAGCAAAAAATATAAGTCTAAAAGATAGAGACCAACAGTTTAATAATTGGCTGTGGTATGTAAGAGAGTCGTGGCATAAGAATTGGGAAAACTTTTTTCGTAAGCAGGAAGAAAAATACCAAAATAAAGATTCAGATTTTACCGACTTAGCTCGGTTTGTTACCGGACGGTATCATGCCAGTACCAAGGCGTTTGTAATTTTAAGGGAAATGTCCGCGAATTTAGACCAAGCAGAGCAAGAGAAGATAGAAAAAAGAGCAAGGGAAATTTTTAAGGGTTTTGTGGAGCAAAGGCAGCAAAGTGAGCATGGGAAACACTTTTTTAATATAATTGCTTCTCCGGAAGTTTTTGCAAAGAATTTTCCGGGATTAGAACATAGTGAATTTGTTCATAAAATACTAAAAAGCTTGCCAAGGCTAGTAGCTTACGATGAACGTTTTAAAGGCTATGTTCCCATGGCGTACGGGCAGCCTAGGAATTTTTTGGCTAACCCAAAAAATATTATGGAAAGAATTATTAGAGCGCAAGACATGGACGACACCCACCATTCTAGAATTGGACTTTATGAGTCTACACAGGAAAGAGCAGATAAATAAAAACCCCCGAAAATTCGGGGGTTTTTAATATTATATTTCTATTATAACCGGCAATACCATTGGTCGCCCCGGTAGTAAATCGAGCAAGTTCGATTACTACGGGGTAAACCTTTCTTAAATTTCAATAATAACTGGTAATACCATTGGGCGCCTTTCAGTCTTCTGGTAAAGGTATTCACCAACTTCGTCGCGAATTACATTGCGGAGGTAAGCGTAGTTTGGTTCTAACTTTTCTTTACCTTTGGTTTCAACAAGTTTACGAACTTCGTGTTTTACTTCACGTATAAGGTCGTCGTTGCCCTTCATGTAAATAAAGCCTCTGGAAATTATGTCCGGCTGGTTTACTAGTTTGCCGTCTCTTCGGTTTAAAGTAATTATTA
>CAZAED010000026.1:8743-14796 GCA_964484145.1 uncultured Candidatus Saccharibacteria bacterium
ACCGTCTTGCGCCAGAACTTGGCGGTCACGAATAACTACTTCGCCAACGTCGCCAACGCCCAGGCCGTCTATAAACACGTAGCCGGAGGCAATTTTGTCATCTACCGTAGCTTTTGCAACGCGGTCGGAGCCGACTTCTAAAATTTGACCGTTATCGAGTGTGAATATGTTGCTTTCTGGGATGCCCATAATTTTAGCTAATTCAGCGTGAGCCACTATCATGTGGTGTTCGCCGTGAATAGGCATAAAGTATTTGGGTTTGGTTAAAGCTATCATAAGCTTTAATTCTTCTTGGTGAGCGTGGCCCGAAGTATGAATGTCTAAAGTTTTGTTGTAAATAACGTGGCTGCCTAAGCGAGTTAGGTTTGAAAGCATAGCTGAAATAGCGCGTTCATTGCCCGGAATAGGGGAGGCGGAAACTATGGTAGTGTCGCCCTTTTTTATTTTTACAGTTTTGTGGTCGCCCCTAGCTATGCGGGCAAGCCCGGCTGCTTCTTCGCCCTGGGCGCCGGTAGTTAAAATAACTATTTGATTGTCCGGGAATTTTTTAGAAACTTCAGACTTAATAATTATTTTTGGCTGGATTTTTAAGTAACCTAGACTTAGTGCAATTTCGATGTTATTAACAAGTGAGCGGCCGGTTACAATAACTTTTCTGTTATATTTAGCTGCAGCATCAAACACCTGCTGGATACGAGCTATGTTAGTAGAGAAGTTAGCAAAAATAATACGCCCTCGAATGTCGGCAAAAGTTCTGTCTATGGTAATACCAATTTCGCGCTCCGAAATACAGTAGCCGGGTTTTACCGCGTTGGTAGAGTCGGACATAAGCAGTAAAACGCCTTCGGCGCCAAACTTGGCAATTTTGTCGAATTCTGTGGGTTTGCCGTCGGCCGGGGTGTGGTCAAATTTCCAGTCAGTGGCGTAAATAATTTGGCCAACCGGAGTGGTAATGCAAAGACCCATACCGTCCGGGATGCTGTGGTTAGTTCTGAAAAAACGAATTTTAAAACTACCAAGCGGCAAAACGTCGTCTTTAGTTAAAACATTTATTTTGCTGCGGCCTAAGAGCCCGAATTCTTCCAGACGTTTTTTTATAAAGCCCGCGGTTAAAGCCATGGTGTAAACCGGGGGATCACCAAGTTTTGGTAAAATATAAGGAATAGCGCCAATGTGGTCTAAGTGACCGTGGGTAATAACTACGCCGCGTATTCTTTTCTTATTTTCTTCCAGCCACTTGGTGTCCGGAATAATATAGTCTATACCGGGCATAGTGTCGTCCGGGAAGGCAAGGCCCATATCTATAACTATAATGTCGTCGCCAAATTCAATGGCAGTCATATTTTCGCCAACTTCTTCTACGCCACCCATTGGGATAATGCGCAAATTTTGGCGAGAAGCTGTGTATTTGCTGGTTTGGCTAAGACCGGAAACTAAACTAGTAGCTTTGTTAATAAGCATATCTAGCCGGTTGTTTTCTGGCTGGGCAGACCCGGCCGATTTTGCGGGCGATTGCCCGGACATTGGCCGACTATGTTGGCCAAAGCGTCTGTTACCTTGTGGTTGTTGTTTTTTCATTATCATAAAGTACTGAATTACGGATTTTACAGATATTACGGTCTGCTTTCGCAGTATTATTCGTATTATCGGTACATCTGTATATATAAAACTTTCAGACCTGTTGCGGTTTAGGTCATAAATAATAAATCATCGGCCAAGTTTTCCGCCTTCGCATAAAGCTTCGGCGGATGATCCTCTACAAAATTTTATAGGTGGATCAAAACTGGAGATGAACCTACTTTAGTGGCTTGTTCAGCCGGGCCAAAAATAGATTTGCTCGCAATTAGCAAACAATAAATAAATTCACTGATACACAGATGTCACTGATATCACGGATTCTAAAGATTGTTTAATAACTACTTTTGATTTCAAGTAAACTAACTAATTTAGTACATTATAGCACAGCAGGGTTTGGTTGTCAAAAAGGTTTTTTTGCCCTGCTTCGCTAAAGCTTCGCAGGACACTTCTTCGCGATTACAATTAAAATATTTACCATAAACTAAGTTTGTTGAGGTGGAGTGCTTGCACTTCGTAGCCTTGGCGAAGAAGTGGTGCCGCGGGAGGGACCCCATATAATATTTCGCTTCGCTCAATCTATACGGGGCAGGCTTGAACCTCCACGGGATTTCTCCCACACGCTTCTGCTTGTCCGCCGAAGCCTTGGCGAAGGCGGAAGACGTGCGCGCCCCGCACAAGTGGTGCCCAGGAGAGGACTCGAACCTCCACGGGATTGCTCCCACGCGTACCTGAAACGCGCGCGTATACCAATTCCGCCACCTGGGCTTCACTTTATTTTTGTCATTTATTTAATTTTTGTCAATTTTGTCATTTACCCTACTTCCACTCTCTCTTCGTTTCCAAATACCAATTGGGTAAGTCGTAAAGACGCGAAGGAGTGTCGTTTAAAGCTTGGAGGCTAACATTTTGAATTTTTGTATTAATAAAATAAAAGTATTGATTTTGGTTAAGTAAAATTGAAGCATCTTTTTGAGCAATAATTTGGCCAAGCCCGGAGTATTTTTGTAAACGGGCTTCAGTGTTGGTGGTATTGCGCGCGTCGGTTAAAAGTTTGTCTAAGTTGCCGTCCGAAAGCCCGGTTAAATTTAAGCCTGGGTCTTTGCTTTGGCTTGAATGCCAGAAAAAGAAGGGGTCAGGGTCAGTGCCAAATTTTTGTGAATAAATTAGCACCTGGAATTTACGTGGTCTTAAGCTTTCGTCCATTAATTGCTTAGAGGGCTTTATGTCTACATTAACTTCTATACCCAATTTTTCCCACTGAGCTTTTATGTTTTTTGCGGTTTGAACATTGGAAACCGAGTCGCTGGTAGTTATGGTTATGCCAAGGGTTTGGTCCTTTTTGGTCCTTTTATTGTTTCCGGACATAGTCCATCCGGCTTGGTTCAAAATTTGCATTGCCTCGCCCAAAGTGGCTGTTTGGTCACTAGTTATTTTAGTTAGTGGGTCTACAGAGCCTTGTCTTTGAGAAGAAAAAACCGAATTAATAATTTCGTCTTTGTCAGTTGCAAGACTTAGGGCTTTACGAATAAATTCTTGGGAAGTTAGGCCTTCGTTTAAATTAAAAAATAAGGCTTGGTATTGAGGCAAAGGCAGTTTTAAAAGTCTGAAGCTTCCGGCAATATCTGAAAGTTTTTCTCCAGCCATTGGTACAGTGCCCGCCAAATCTATTTCATGGCCTCTTATGCCATTAATTAAACTTTCCTCGGAGTCGTAAAATTTTAAATTTACAGTCTCGATGTTTGGGCGTTTGTTGTAAAAGTCGGCAAAGCTTTTTAGAGAAATAAACCCAATTTTGCCGTTAGGTAATTTACTTATTTGCGAAATAGCGTAAGGTCCGCTGCCCACGGCCTCTAAGTTAGTCTTGTTAAGTAAAAAACTGGAAGCGTCTACATTCTGCCAAATATTTTTTGGCAGAATTGGCAGTGTTAAATTGTAAACAAACGGCCCCGAAATGTCTTTGTTGGTAAATTTTACTTGAGTATCTGAAAGTTTTTCAACTTTAGTGTTTAGCCAAAACCCTCTAAGTGGGCTTTTAAAGTCGGGGTTTTTTAGTGTGTCTATTGTAAAAACAATATCGTCTGCTGTTAGCGGTGTACGGTTATGCCAGACCGCGTTACTTTTTATTGTAACAGTATAGCTTTTTTGGTCTTGTGAAATCTCTGGTAAATTTTCCGCTAAGTCTGGAAGCATTTCGCCACCGGGTCCGTATTTATAGAGGCCTGAAAATATAAGTTTTGTTAAGCTTTGGTCTGTGTCGGTAATTGCCAAGAGAGGATTAATATATTGCGGTTGACCAAGTAGTCCTTCGGTTATTTGTCCGCCTAAAGTTGGAACCGCTTTTGTGTGGTTAATATAAAAATTATTTCCGGATATAAATAAACTTACCAAAGCGGCTAAAGCTAGGGTGGAAAGAATAATTTTCTCGGTTTTCCCCATTAATGAAAAAACTTTCCGAAGGTCGGAAAGATGGAAGGTTTTTAAGGCTTTAAAACCGTTAACAATTTGTTTAAAGCCCGATATTGAATTTTGGGAATAACCGTTCATGTTCACAGATACACAGATGTCACAGATAACACAGATTCCGGATAATTTATATTTGCCTATAGTTTTGAATCTGTTGTTACGACTGTGTCTACTCGGATATCATTTGAGAAACAAAAAACCGATGTTAATTACTACAAATAAAATCCCAATAACAATTGTTGCGAAAAAGAGCCATTTGTCAAAGCCGCGTCTGGTGGCAACAATGTTGCCAGCGCCCCCAAAAACATTGGACAAACCGGAAGATTTGTTTTGAAGGGAAATAATAATAATTAATATTACCATTACCAGTATGTCAATAAATTGGAGTATTTGCCGCATAAATTAATAGGTCATTTTATTTAACAACTGCATTAGTATACAAAGTTTTGTATGTTAAAGTCAAGAGGGGTCTAAATTGACAAAAATGACAAAATCGACGTAATTGACAAAATTACTTATGCACGTTTTGCATCTAAATTATGTCAATTTTGTCATTTAATTAAATTTTGTCAATAAAAATTATAATTTATAAACCTTGTTTTATGGTATTAGCTAATTTTTCTCCTACAACTTTTTCTAATTCATCGACGCTGGTATTTTTTATGTTCGCTACTGTTCCAAATTTTTCTTTTAAGAGTTTTTTGGTTTTAGGGCCAATGCCCGGAATTTCGTCTAACGCGGACTTAACTGCTTGCTTGCTTCGCAGTTGCCGGTGAAAGGTTATGCCAAAACGGTGGGCTTCATCGCGAAGTCTTTGAAGTAGTTGAAGCGCGGGTTGGTCGTGGTTTAAAATAATTGGTTCCGATGAATTTGGAAGAAAAATTTCTTCTATACGTTTAGCAAGACCAATAATTGGAATTATGAATTTTGAATTATGAATTAGGGATGCGGCAACGCTGAGCTGCCCTTTGCCGCCGTCTATGACTATTAAATCCGGTTTTTCCCATGTATCTTTTACCATAATTCCTGCTTCATAATTCATAATTCTTTGCATTCTTCTTTCCAGCATCTCGCGCATCATTGCAAAGTCGTCAGGAGTATTTTTTCCCCTTATTTTAAATTTACGGTATTGGCTTTTTAAAGGTTTGCCGTCTACAAAAACCACCATACTGCCCACAGGGTTGGTGCCTTGAGTATTAGAAATATCGTAACACTCTATACGCTTAGGAACCACGGGCAATTTTAAAACTTCTTTAAGCTGGTTTAGCGCGGCATTTATTTTGTCTATTTCGCCGGCTTTTTGCGACAGCTGTTGTTTTAGGTATTCCTCGGCATTGTGGTTTGCCATATTAAGCAAATGCAGCGGTTCTTTTTGTGTAGCGCGAACAATAGAAGTTTTTTTATTAAAACGTTCTTTTAAAAGTTTTTCGACTAAAGTTTTATTTTCCGGGTTCTCTGCTACATAAATTCTCTCCGGCCTGTCACTTGCCTCTATATAATAGTCTTCCAAAAACTTTTGTAAAACCTCGCTTCTGTAGGTATCTGTGGGTTCATTTAAATCTGTAGTTCTGTAGATAAAATTTTCTTTGTCCATTAATTTACCCGCACGTACTTTAAACAAGTTAACACAGGTATTTCCATCTTTACTAAACAATCCCACTACGTCCCAATTAACTTTTTTTGGAATTATTACACTTTGTTTTTGTTCTACCATTAAAAGGCCCCTAAGCTGGTTTCTTAAGCGCGCGGCTTTTTCAAAGAGCTTTTTGTTAGCCGCTACTTTCATTTCTTTTTCTATGTCTTTTTTAACTGTTTTAAAATCACCCTTTAAAAACAGCTTTATTTTTTCTAAGTGTAATTTGTATTCGTCTAGCGGCATTACGCCAATACATACGCCCGGGCAGCGGTGGAGGTGATAGTAAAAACAAGGTTTGCTTGAAACTTTTTGACTGGTGCAATAGGGGAATATGTAGCGAATAGTTTTTAAAACTTCTCTAACTTTGTAGGCGGCG
>CAZAED010000026.1:14806-18724 GCA_964484145.1 uncultured Candidatus Saccharibacteria bacterium
ATCCGAACCTACGGACGGTATCCGAATGATCCGAATGCCGGCCTTCATCACGAAAATGTCTTTTTTCGAATTTGTTGTCCGCAATTCTGCGAGTAAGAAGTATTTGGGGAATTTGGGTAGAGTAGTCAAAAGCAATAAAAGTGTAACTTTTGTCGTCGCGGAGCAGAATATTATATTTGGGCGTGTGCTTTTGAATTAAGGTCCGCTCTAAGTACAGGCTCTCTAGTTCGTTTTCTACCACTGTGTAATCTAAATCCACGGCTTCCTTCATTAGGAAAGGAATTATCGGCCGTAAGTCGTGACCGGAAAAATACTGCTTAACTCTAGCCTTTAAGTTTTTTGCTTTGCCAATGTAAATAATCTTCCCAGCGCTGTCTTTGTATATATAGACACCGGGAGAGGAGGGGAAATTTAAGATTTTTGATTTAAGATTTAAGATTTCAGAAGGCATAAGTAAATTATACCCTTTGCTTTGACTATATGTCTATAAATTTGATAATCTTCTCCTATGGAAGAAACAAGCGTTGTGCAGCAAATCGTTGTTTGCGTTTCAGCAAGCGCGGCTCCAAAATTGACTCAGATTGACGTGATTGCCCAGTTGATCGCGAATGGAGTGGGGCCTGCGGTTGAGGTCATAAGCTGGACGTGCGGCGATCAGCCGAACGGGGAGGGCAAAATCCCCGTAACGGTAACCTACTATCAGGAATAAGGAGGGTCAATGAGAACTAGCTTCGGCTTGAAACCTGGAGTTAAGTGGACGGATGCGGCAGGATGGATTAAAAAATATATCGGTCGCGAAGTTGGGTCGTGGGCTTTTCATGGGCACGTTAATGTTCTAACAATTTCTCTGCACGGTCTACCCGAAGACCGATTCAAGCAAATGTTGGAACTTCCCGACTGCCCCGTTACTCACCCCATTACGTCTGACCAGGCAGAGGGGCTTTGTACACGTAGTAAAGATCTCTTTAGGGTTTGAAAGACGCCCGGGTTCCCGCAGGAAGACTGCGGGGATTCGGGCTCTATTTATAGCTAATTGTTTTGTCATAATCTAGTGGCTTTTTAAGCCGATAAATCGGCACGCTACACTGTAAATTGCCCTTAGCATCTTGCCCAGTCTTGACTTATGTGGTAGAATTGCAACTAAGTTTGTAATTTTACGAAATACGAATGGGTACGAATATACTAATGAGAATTTCAACGATTCGTATATTAGTATCCGCCAGCTGGCGGAATTAGTATTTGGTAAAGTTATGAATAATATTATTTCAATTCGCGGGGCGCGTATGCATAACCTTAAAGGGGTAGATTTAGACATACCGCGGGGTAAATTAATTGTTTTTACAGGTTTGTCCGGTTCGGGCAAATCTTCTTTGGCGTTCGATACGCTTTATGCAGAAGGTCAGCGCCGTTATGTGGAAAGTTTATCTGCTTACGCCAGACAGTTTATTGGCCTTATGGACAAGCCAGATGTAGATAAAATAGAGGGGCTTAGTCCGGCAATATCAATTGACCAAAAATCCGCTTCCCACAATCCACGTTCTACCGTAGGCACAGTCACAGAAATTTACGACTATATGCGTCTTATTTGGGCGCGCATTGGCGTACCGCACTGCCCGGAATGCGGGAAAAAAATAGAAGGCCAGACCATAAAAGCTATGACCGACCAGCTACTTAGTATTCCGGCCGGCACCAAACTTATGCTACTTGCACCTTTGGTCAAAGACCAAAAAGGCGAGCATAGGCATATTTTTGAACATATAAAAAAAGCAGGTTTTGCGCGCGTACGCCTTGACGGCACAGTTATGGATTTAAACGAAGCGCAAAATATAACTTTAGACAAACAAAAAAAACATTCTATAGAAGTGGTGGTAGACCGTATTTCTATAGACGCTTCTGAAAAAGGCAGAATTAGTGAAAGTTTGGAAAAGGCGCTGGACTTGGGCGACGGTATAGTCTATGCAGCCAGGATGGCCACGGAAAAAAATACGGAAGATCACGGAAAAGATATTGTTCTTTCTCAGCACTTTGCCTGTCCGGACGGGCATATTCAAATGTCGGAATTAGACCCAAGGGACTTTTCTTTTAACAGTCCTCACGGCGCGTGTCCGGAATGTAAAGGTCTTGGCACCAAGCTTACAGTTGAGCCTGATTTAGTTATTCCTAACCAAAAACTTACTTTAGCAGAAGGCGCTATAAGGCCTTGGAGTAAAACCGCCGCCAGGCAAGGTTGGTATTTTAATATGCTTACCGCAATTAGTAAGGAATATGGTTTTTCTTTAAATACGCCTGTAAAAGATTTGCCTAAAAAATTTATAGAGGTAGTTTTACACGGTACGGGGGATAGGAAAGTTAAAGTTAGTGGGTCATTTGGTTCGGCCGACGGTTCTTACGAAATGAACAGTGTGTTTGAAGGCGTAATTCCAAATTTAGAAAGACGTTATAAAGAAACTGACTCAGACTACATTCGCGGAGAAATAGAGCAGTATATGCGTGTTCGCAAATGCGAGAGCTGTAAAGGCCTTCGCCTTAAGCGCGAGGTGCTAGGCGTAACTATTGGTAAGAAAAATATTGTGGAAGTTTCGGCTATGACTATAGAAGCAGCAGGGGAATATTTTAAAGACTTAAGCAAAACACTTTCAGTTAAAGATTTAACTATTGGCAAGCAGGTTTTAAAAGAAATTAACGCCAGGCTTTCGTTTTTGTTAAACGTAGGTCTTTCGTATTTATCGCTCGACAGAACCGCGGATACACTTTCCGGTGGGGAAGCGCAGCGTATTCGTCTTGCCACACAAATTGGCAGCGGTCTTACCGGCGTGCTTTATATATTAGACGAACCATCAATCGGATTACATCAAAGAGACAACGGTCGACTGCTTACTACGCTTAAAAATTTGCGCGACCTGGGCAATACCGTAATAGTAGTAGAGCACGACGAAGAAACTATTCGTGAGGCGGACTGGGTAGTAGACATAGGTCCGGGCGCTGGCAAGCACGGCGGGGAAGTGGTAGGGGAAGGCACGCCTCAGCAAATAGAAAAAAACCCAAAAAGCATAACCGGACAATATTTAAGCGGTAAAGAATTCATAGCTGTGCCAAAAAGGCGCAGAGTGGGTAACGGCAAGAAACTGCAAATTTTTGGCGCGGAAGAATTTAATTTACAAAATTTAAATGTAGATATTCCTTTAGCTAAGTTTGTTTGTGTAACCGGCGTTTCAGGCTCGGGTAAATCTACCCTGTTTAACGACATACTGGCCAGGTATTTAAGCAAATATTTTTATAACAGCAAAGAAGAACCGGGTAAGCACAAAAAAATATTGGGCGTAGACCATATAGACAAAGTTATAAATATAGACCAAAGCCCTATTGGTAGAACGCCTCGCTCTAACCCCTCTACCTACACCGGACTTTTTACTCCTATTCGAGAACTTTTCGCGGAAACTAAGGAAGCAAAAATGCGTGGCTACCAGGCTGGACGCTTTAGTTTTAATGTAAAGGGCGGCAGGTGTGAAAAGTGCGCGGGTGACGGGGTTATTCAGGTGGAAATGAATTTTTTGCCGGACGTATACATAACCTGTGAAGACTGTAACGGCAAACGCTATAATCGTGAGGCACTTGAAATCCATTATAAAGAAAGAACTATTTCCGATGTTTTAGAAATGACTGTAGACGAAGCCAAACACTTTTTTGCTAGTATTCCAATTATTCATAAAAAATTAGATACGCTTAGTGAAGTGGGGCTTGGTTATATGCGCCTTGGACAAAATGCTACAACTTTGTCCGGCGGTGAAGCACAGCGTATAAAACTTGCTACAGAACTTTCTCGTGCTTCTACCGGCCGAACACTCTATTTGTTAGACGAACCAACTACGGGCTTACATTTTGCAGACGTTAAAAGACTTATTCACGTGTTAAATAAGT
>CAZAED010000027.1:0-15609 GCA_964484145.1 uncultured Candidatus Saccharibacteria bacterium
CGCCGCGCTATCTTTTTATAGTTTGCCTGGGAATGTAGCTTTAAAAATTCCGGGCGTGACTAATAGTTTAACTGCTATGGTGTTTCCTTTGTCTAGTGCTTTAAACGCGGAGGGGGACAAGCAAAGAACGGCCGATATTTACCAAAAAATTATAAGAAATATTTCTGTTATTGGCGCGGCATTAACTATTTCAATTTGTATTTTCTCATATAAAATTTTATACTTTTGGCTTGGTCAGGAATTTGCGGACAAAGGCTGGCTTATATTAATAATTTTGGCAGTAACAAATTATTTTTTAGCTTTATATACCTTGCTCCACGGGTTTATTTTAGGCCTAGGCAAAGTCCAAGCCCTGGTAAAGTTTTCGGTTTCAATGGCTATAATAAATTTACTAGCATTGGTAATTTTAGTTCCCGCGTTTAGTATTTTGGGAGCGGCTTGGGCATATTTAGTTTCGGTCTTGCCGGTTATAATTATGGTGTTTTGGTTTGAAAAAGTACTGGAAATAAAAAATTCACTAAAATTTTATTTTAGTCTTTACACTAAAATTTTATTTGTTTCCACAATTTATGGTTTCGTCTCATACTACGGACTACTTAGGGTTGTAAACAGTCTGCCGAGCTTAATTATTGTAGGCCCTATTTCTGTAGGCATGTTTTTATTGCTTTACACCTCTTTAGGTTTTGTGGACTCTGAAGATATGAAAGTTTTTAAATCTTTTGCATTAATTTTAAAAAACAAATTATTAAATTTTAAGGCTAATTAAAATAATTATGGAATCTGTAATTTTCCAATTTGACCCGGGTTTTTTTGACCAAGCTGTAATAAATTGCGAAACAAATCCACTTACTCCCATGGTACTAGAACATATGCCAAAAAAAGGGCTAGTGCTGGAAGCGGGCTGCGGGGTGGGGAACTATGTAAAATATTTGTCTAACCAGGGTTACAATATTATGGGCGTGGAAATTAATAAAGAGTTAGTTGAGGCCATGAACAAAGCCCATCCTGAAATGCGTATAGATTATGGCAATGTAAATAACTTTGAATATCCGGACAATATGTTCGACGGTATGCTCTCTTTTGGCGTGGTCGAACACACAGTAGAGGGCCCGCAGACTGCGTTAAAAGAAGCTTATAGAGTCCTTAAACCGGGCGGCTTAGCCATTATTACGGTGCCTTTGCATAATACCGTGAGAAAAATTAAATATTTAACGGGACTTGCTTATGTTGAGCATTATGCCAGGAAACTTTATTATAAACTTCGCGGGATGAATGTAGATTGGCTTTATGTTAATTCTCTACCGGGCAAAAGAAAATTTATTGCTAATAGGTGGCCGGTGGTAGGCAATTTTTTTGAGTATCATTTTACCCCAAAAGAGTTTAATAAATATTTAAAACAAGCAGGTTTTGAAATAGTGACTACTTTACCACTAGACCCTTTGGGTGGTTTGCAGTTTGATTTTGGCAGCAGACTTGTAAAAAGTTATGAAAATCCAGGCAGACTTGCAAAAATATTAAATAAAGTTTTTTCCGTATTTCCGTATTTTCATCAACATATGTATTTTACTTTGGTTAGAAAGCCGGAAAAGTAAAAATTTTTATGGCAAATTATAACAGTTTTAAATGGGGTTTAAGTTTATACAAACAAGGTTTTTTGTCCGTGTCAGATGTTATAAATATAACTATAAACCAGGTGCTTTTTCGGTTAACTGCCGGGTACTTTTGGCTGGTAAATAAATTAGCCGGGCATAGCGGCTTAATTATTTTAAAACCTACAATTAAAACCAAGGGACCGGAAAAAAAAGTTTTAATTTCTTTTGTTTTGCACCCACTCTATAAAATGTACTTTATTGGTCGTATACGCTATTACTTTAGTATTAATGGTTTAACTTTATATATAATTCGGGCTTTTAGAGACTTAGGCTATACCTGCCATTTTATTCACGCGGTAGACCGAGAATTTAAAGTTAAAGACGAATATAGTGCTGCGGTTTTTCATGTTGGTAATTTTGATGTTATAAACCCGCAGTTGCCAAAAAATTGCAAAACTATTGCTTTTGAAACCGGAGCCTACTGGCCGGTACACAACCAAAAAGAACTGGAAAGATTTCACGAGTTAAAGGTGCGTCGCGGGGCAGACCTTAAGCCAGATAGATTCCATGGTAAGGGTGCGGAAACCGATTTTATGCTTAACAATGTAAGCGCGGTGGTCGCGTTAGGAGACGACTTTACCCGGGAATCTTTTAGCCAGTTTAAAAATTTATATCCTTTAAATAGCGCTTTTTTGCCTGATAAATATTTTAGCCAGGAAGATTTGGAAAAAAAGGACTTTGGTTTGGCAAAAAAGAATTTTTTATATTTTGGCGGGGGCGGGGAAGTGCACAAAGGGCTCGATTTGTTAATTGAGGTTTTTTCAAAACTACCAAATTTAAATTTGTTTTTGTGCAATAATCTTTCTGAAAATTTTTTAAAGGTTTATAAAAAAGATTTGGAAAAAAGTCCCAATATTCATGTACTCGGTTACATTCCCCAACGCAGCCAAGGTTTTTATCAACTAGTTAAAAAGTGCGCTTTTAATGTTCATATTTCTTGCAGTGAGGGCAGTCCTGGCGGCATTATTGAACTGCTCCAATATGGTATAATCCCTCTAGCAACACAAGAGTCAAATATAGACTTAAATGGTTTTGGTTTTAAACTACAAACTCATAATTTGGAAGAAATTAGTCAAGCGGTAATAAAGCTTTCGGAACTTCCGAATGAGGAGGTTAAAAACTTGGCTAATAAAACTCGGGTAGCGGCTTTTGAAAAATTTTCTGATGACGCATTTTTAAAAAATTTAAAACACATTTTAAAAGAGCAAATTCAAGTGCCTTAAATATGGATTTTTTTCACACTCACATCTCAAATAGTGCAGTAAAAAGAGTTAGTGCGGTTTTGGCCAGTACTTTTATTAGTGCCGGTAAAACTGCTGAGGAATTTGAAAGTGCTTTAGCCGCTTATTTAGGCTTGGTAAACCCGGTTAGTTTAAATAGCGGTACATCGGCTCTGCATTTAGGCTTAAAAGTGGCTGGGGTAGTTGCAGGGGACGAAGTTATTATTCCGGCTCAAACTTTTATAGCTACAGGACTTGCTGTTTTAATGGTAGGCGCAAGACCGGTTTTTGCCGATATTCAATTAAATACCGGTAATATTGATCCTATTTCAATTAAGCAAAAAATTACTCCCAGAACCAAAGCAATTATTCCGGTGCACTGGGCTGGTTATCCGTGCGATATGGACGAAATAAATGCCATTGCCAAAGAAAATAATTTGGTAGTTTTAGAAGACGCCGCCCATGCTTTGGGCTCAACTTATAAAAACCGTCCCATTGGCAGCATTTCTGAACTTACCGCTTTTTCTTTTCAGGCTATTAAACATTTAACTACTGCAGACGGGGGAGCCTTATGCTGCTTAAATGAGCAAGATGCCGACAAAGCACGAGCCTTACGTTGGTTTGGAATTGACCGAAAAAATTCCAAGCCTTCTATTTTGGGCGAAAGAGAGTATGACGTCAGCGAAGTTGGTTTTAAATACCATCTAAATGATTTTGCTGCGGCTTTGGGCCTTGCTAATTTAGAAGATATTTCTGAAATTATATCTAAACGAACAGCCATTGCGTCTAAGTATCGCGCAGCTTTAAAAACTGTAAAGGGTTTAGAGCTTTTAGAAGAAAAAAATGACCGTACTAGTTCTTATTGGCTTTTTACTATGTTAGTCGAGAATAGAGAAAATTTTATAAAAGCCCTTAAAGCACAAAATATTCCTTCTTCTGTTGTGCATTTGCGAATAGATAAAAATTCTGTTTTCGGCGGACTTACTCCTGGGCTTTTAAAGCAGGAAATTTTCAACGAAAAACAAATTGCAATACCCATACACCAAGGTTTAACTGAAGAAGATGTAGATTTAATTATTAGTACTATACAGAAAGGCTGGTAATATGGAAAAACCCACGCTAATTATTTTTGGTGTGAAAAATATGGCGCTGGAAATTAAAGAAATTGCCGAAACCTTTTTCGCCGAGCAGTTTAGTGAAGTAAAGACAATTTTTTTCACAGAAAAATTTGTTAAGGAAAATAATTTAGATCTAAAAAGTAAATACTATTATATAGTAGGATTTGGTGGTTCTGGCCGCGGAGCTTGTTTAGAAATGCTAAAAACTTTTAGCAATTTTGAGCCAATTAGCATTATTCACCCAAGCGCGGTTATTTCAAAATCAGCCAGAATCGGAAGTGGTTGCTTAATTATGCCGCAGGTCACAGTTTCTACCAACGCAGTAGTCGGAGACAATTGCGTGCTTAACTACGCCTGCTCAATTGGACATGACAGTATTTTAAAGGAAAATATTTTTATTCAGCCCGGCGCTAGAATTAGCGGAAATTGCCTAATTGGCCAGGGTAGCTTGGTAGGAAGCAACGCGTTTGTTTATCAAAATGTAGAAGTCGGTGAAGAATGTTTAATAGACGCGTTAACTTATGTGCATGAAAATTTACCGGCTCGAACCATGTTATCTAGTCGTTACAAAGAAGCTGTTAGTCGTGATAATTTAGAAAAAGGTAAAATTCCCATGTGGGAATAGTAGAATATTATTTTTGGAATTAAAATTTTACTTTATGAAAGTAATTGTTTTAGGCAGTACTGGTTTTTTAGGCCAAAATCTGCTGGAAAAAGTAAAGAACACTAATCACGAAGTTTTTGGTTTTTCAAAATCAAGCGGTTTAGACTTGTTTGATTATAGTGCTGTTCTAAAAATTTTCGCGCAGCACAAGCCCGAAGCCATAATTAATTGTGCCGCTCATACCGGTAGTTTGCACTATGTTACTCAAAATGCTGCCCAGGTTTTTAACGACAACGCTTTAATGGCTTTAAATATTTATAAAGCTGCTGCTAAAGCCTGTCCGAATACGCGCATTATTAACCCGCTTTCAAATTGCTCTTATCCGGGTAGTGCTTCTGTGCAAAAAGAAGAGGAGTGGCTTTTGGGTGATGTGCACCCGTCCGTGTTTGCGTATGGTCATGCTAAACGGTATTTATATGTTTTAGCCAATAGCTACAAACTTCAGCATAACTTAAAAACTGTAAATTTTTTGGTGCCAAATACTTTTGGCCCCAAAGACCATAGCGACCCGAACAAAACCCACGCGCTTAACGGTATGATTATACGTATGCTTAAAGCTAAAAAAAATGACGAGAAAGAATTTGAAATTTGGGGTACGGGCAAGCCTGTTAGGGAGTGGGCTTATGTAGACGATGTAATTAATTTTTTAATTTTAGCACTGACTTTAGAACAAGATTTAACCTACCCGGTTAATATTGCTCAAAACAAAGGCTATTCTATTAAAGAATCTGCTGAATTTATTGCCCAGGCTATTGGTTATAAAGGCAAGTTAGTTTTTAATACTAAATATCAGGATGGCGCGCCGATTAAAATTTTAGACAACACTAAATTTAGTGAACTTTTTAGTGACTATAAATTTTATGATCACCAAGAAGGTATAAAAAATACTGTGGAATATTATAAAAAATTAATATAAATTTATGAAAATACTTATTACAGGAGGTGCGGGTTACGTGGGTTCGACTTTAATACCTGAACTTTTGGCGCTTGGCCACCAAGTTACGGTTTTTGACAATCTTATGTATGGAGGTGATTCGTTAATTTCTTTTTTCCGAAATAAAAATTTTTCTTTTATAAAAGGCGATGTGCGCGACGCAAGCGCAGTTAAGTCTGCCTGCACAGGGTATGATGCCGTTATACATTTGGCAGCTATAGTGGGTTTTCCAGCTTGCCGTGAAAACCCTGACTTAGCGCAAGCGGTTAACGTAGGCGGTACGAAAAATGTAGTTGACGCGACGAGTAAGTCGCAAATTGTTTTATTTGCTTCAACCGGCAGTAACTATGGTAAGCTTTCTGAACTTACAGAACCTATTTGCACCGAAGAGTCCCCGCTTAATCCTTTAAGTATTTATGGCAAAACCAAAACTGAAGCCGAAAATATTGCTATGATGCCCGGCAACGCCGTGGCTTTTCGCTTTGCTACCGCCTTTGGGGTTTCTCCGCGTATGCGTCTAGATTTACTTATAAACGAGTTGGTTTATACCGCTGCCAAACAAAAATATTTAGTAATTTATGAAGCTAGTTTTAAGCGTACCTTTATACATGTGCGCGATATTGCCTTGTCATTTATGTTTGCGCTCAATAACTATGAGAAAATGAAAGGTGAGGTCTATAACGTGGGTTCGGAAAAAATGAATGCTAGTAAAAAAGAGGTAGCTGAATTAATAGCAAAAAAAACAGGTGCGTATTTGCACTTTGCAGATGTAGGAGAAGATCAAGACAAACGTGATTACGTTGTGTCTTATAAAAAAATTAATTCATTGGGGTACGATATAACAATTGGTGTGGAGGAGGGGATAGACGAGCTAGTAAAAGTTTCTCAAGTAATAAAAGTATCGAACCCATATATGAATATCTAAATGAAAAAACTTTCTATTGTTACAACCACATATAAAAGCGAAAAATATCTTAGAGCCTATTTTGAAAATATTACCAATTTAGACGGCTTTGCGGATTTTGAAATTGTACTAGTGCTCAATGACCCAAATGAGCTTGAAAATAAAATTGTGGAAGAATATAAGGCAAAATATCCGCAAAGTTTTAAAATTGTAAAAGTCCCCAGAGAGTCTATTGCCGCCTCTACTAACCGAGGTTTTAATTTAGCTGAAACAAAATATATTACTATTGCCGACGTGGACGATATAAAAGTAAAAGACTGCTACAGCCGCCAAATGGCTACTTTAGAAAAATACGCTCACACAGATTACACTTACGGGGATTTTGTTATAGTACCCGCGCAAGGGGAAACTAAAGGCTTAAAAGTTAAAACCAAAGAGTTTAGTAAAAATTTGGCTACCAGGTATTCTATAGTCGGGCCAAATCATTTTTTTAAGAAGAGTCTGTTAGAAAAATCCGGTATGTGGGACGAACAGTTTAAGAGCGGAAGTGATTTTGACTTTCAGGTCAGAGCCGCCTTTAATTGCGAGTTTAAAAAAACCCTTGGCAATGTTTTACTCTATTATACTCGCTATGAAGGTAGTAACAGCGCTAGCAGCGGAAGTCTTCAACAAATTGAAAGAACGGTTATTCAGTTGCGCTACGGCGTTTATGACCAAATTAATTATGAATATTTACCCGAGGCTTTAAAGTACGACATTTTTAATGTTTATACTTTAGGACAAAAAAGACCGGTTAGTGATTTTGTTTTAAATTACGAAGAACACTTAAAAACTTGCGCGGAAAAATATTTGCGAAAAGGTGTCAGAAGGAATTTTATTAACCCAATATATTTAGAAAAATTCTCGTTGGTTTTTTTTGGTATGCTTAAAAATCCTGTTTGGACTATTGGTAAAATTTACAAAAAACTTTTTAAATGAAAATAGTAGCTTTACTTTTAGCCCGTAACGAA
Source organism: uncultured Candidatus Saccharibacteria bacterium (assembly GCA_964484145.1). Lineage (GTDB taxonomy): Bacteria > Patescibacteriota > Doudnabacteria > UBA920 > UBA920 > JAEUSF01. The sequence continues at coordinate 7,503 of CAZAED010000027.1, forward strand.
GCCGAAAATTTACCCACCTATCTTTCCAGTATAAAACCGGTGGCAGATGAAATTATTGCCATTAGCGACAGGAGCACAGACAATACTAAAGAAATTTTACTGGCAGCCGGTGCCAAAGTTTATGACAGTGTAGAAACTACGCAGGGCGGATGGGACGAATTTGCCTCAAGGCAAAGGCTTTTAGAATTAGGAAGGCAAAATGGAGGCACACATTTTATTTGCCTAGATGCAGACGAAGCATTATCGGGAAATTTTCTTTTAAACGCAAAAGAAAAAATTTTGGGGCTTAAGCCAGGTCAAAAAATAGTTTTACACTGGCCCTTTTTATGGCAAGACAATTTTCATTACGTATCCGACAAAAGTTGTGAATTTACCGGTCTTTATAAAGATTTTATTTTCTGTGACCGACCCGATTTAAATTTCAAAAATAGCTTTTTACATTTTGGTAAAACGCCGGGCGAGAACAAAGCGGAAAATTTAGTAAAAGTGCAAGATTCCGCAGGAACAGTTTTACATTTTGCCTATGCGGATTTTAATGCCGCGCTGCTAAGACAGGCTTGGTACCGCTGTATGGAGTTAATTAAGTCGCCAAAAAATTATGTTAAAATAAACAACCGCTATTTTTTACCAAATAGAGGAGAAGGTTTTAAAACAAAAGAAGTCCCAAAAGAGTGGTTAAGCGGAATTGTTTTGCCTAAATTTTCCTTTCAGATAAAAGACTCTTGGCGTTTTAAAGTAATTTTAAATTGGTTTGACAGTTATGGAGTGGAATTCTTTGAAAAGTTAGAAATTTGGGAAATATCTGAGTTAAAAGAAGAGTTTGTAAAACGCACGGGCAGGAAACCAAAGAATTCCCGATTACACATTTATTTAAGACCTCTTATTAAGGTAAAGCGCATTATTTCCAAATTGTTATTTTAGATGTCTGACCAAAAAAAACAATTTAATATATTGGTTTTTCACAGAACCGGTTTTTCCTACGGCAGTACGGAAAAATTAATGAGACAAATGTCCAAAATTTTAAGCCAAAGCTTTAAAGTTTTTTTCGTGGCCGGTGGATTGGTAAACGAAACTGAAAAAAAAGCTTTGGAAGCTTTAGGTATTACGGTAATTTCTGTCAGTAGTAAAAAACAGCAGGATAGGGAGCCATATAAACTCCTTAATATGGAGCCACCTATAAAAGAAATAATAAAAAAATATAATATTACTTGTATTTTTACGGACGTCTTTGCTCACTACCAATTTCCCATAAATTCTGTTCCGGCCAGTATCCCATTTGTATTAATTTCTCCGTTTGGGCATTTTACGACCAACGGTAACGTAGCTTTGGCTTACGTTTCGGGTAAAATTAATACTCAGCGGGTAATAAATCGTGGTGCCAAGGCAAAAATTTTATTTAACCCGTTAGAAGATTTTTCTCAAACAGTTTGGCAGAAGCCTGCTGTAGGGGAGAGAATTGTCTTTGGCCGCATAGGCCGAGACGATGACGCAATTTTTGACCCTATTGCTTTGCGAGCGTTTAAAAAATTAGAAGAAATTTATCCGAATGAGGTAAAATATATTGTAGTTAACCCTCCGCCAATGTGGAAAAAAATGGCGGTTGAATTGGGTGTAAGGAATATGGAAACGCGTCCGCCGATTTTAGACCGGGAGGGTTTGTGTAATTTTTATAAAGAAATAGACGTTTTAGCGCATGCTCGTAAAGACGGTGAAACTGTTGGTATGGCAATTGCCGAAGCTATGCTGGCGGGTAATCCTATACTTACTCACAAGTCTCATTTTCATAATGAACATTTCGAAATATTAAATCCAGCTTATGCGCTTTGGGCGGAAGTCGGAGACGTGGAAAAATATTTCGAGAATATGGAGTGGATGGTAAAAAATAAAAACAAAATTCGCTCAATGGGGCTTTTAGCTAGGCAAAAGGCGTTGGAAATTTTTTCTTTAGAGACTCAAACCCCAAAAATACTTGCCGATTTTAAAGCCGCTTGCCAAAAAAATTATAACGACACTCCCTGGGGAAGAATTAAAGGCTATATTAGGCTTTACTTAGAAAACTTTAAGGCCCTCCCGTTTTTAATTGGTAAAAATTTAACTTACCATTTTCCTTATTTCTATAAAACTTTGCGTAAATTCTATTATAAATAATGCAAATTTTCTTTTTTTTACTTTATAAATTAATACCTCTTTATTTGTTAATTCTCCTTGGCTTTTTAGCGGGGCGTTTTTTACAGACACAAAAGGAAACAGTTGCCAGGCTGTTAATATATATTATAACTCCCGTAGTGGTTTTTTACGGTGTTTCGGGAGCTAAATTAAATTCAAGCCTACTTTTATTACCCGTCATATTTTTTTTACTCGCTTGCTTTATATGCTTGACTTTTTATAGTATTGGGAAGAAGTTTTGGCAAGGGCCTACAAAAAATATTTTAGCCTTTGCAACGGGTGCCGGTAACACCGGCTACTTTGGAGTGCCCGTGGCGGTTGCTCTTTATGGTAACCAAATTTTAGGCGCTGCAGTTTTAGCAGTATTGGGAATGATTTTATATGAAAATACTTTAGGTTTTTTTATAACCGCTCGTGGGCAATATAGCGCAAAGGAAGCCTTTATTAAAGTTATTAAATTACCCTCTGTTTATGCTTTTTTACTAGGCGTTTTATTTAGCTTTTTTAGAATTTCTATTAACCCAATAGTGCCTTGGCTGGAAAATTTTAAAGCCGCCTATTCAATTTTTGGTATGATGTTAATAGGTATGGCTATGGCCGGAATTAAAAAATTTGAAATAGATATAAAGTTTACGCTTCTAACGTTTTTTGCCAAATTTGCTGTTTGGCCGGCTCTTATGTTAGCCTTAATTTATTGCGATTCGGTTAGTTTTCGTTTCTTAGATCCGAGCTTAAACAAAATACTTTTGCTCTTAGCAGCTGTTCCTCTTGCCGCAAATACCGTTGCTTTTGCCAGCGAGCTGAAGGCCGAGCCGGAAAAAGCTTCCATTGCCGTTCTGTTTAGTACTTTATTTGCATTAATATATACTCCGCTGTTTGTCCTAGTATTTTTATATTAGTTGAAAAATAGTTTCCCATTTATGTTATTTAACTCTTTTATTTTTATTTTTATATTTTTTCCCATAGTTACTTTGGGTTATTTTTTCTTGCCCCATCGTTTCCGTTGGTTCTGGCTGCTTTCTGCTAGCTGTTATTTTTATATGGCTTTTGTTCCAAAGTATCTGCTAATATTGGCAGCTACTATTGTAATTGATTATATTGCCGGCATTTATATAGAAAAATCTGAGGGGAAGAAAAGAAAATTATTTTTAACCTTAAGTATAATTGCTAATGTAAGTTTTTTGGCTTTTTTTAAGTATTTTAATTTTTTGGCAGACAATATTAATCAACTCGCAAGTTTAATTCATTGGAACTATCCGGTACCGCTTTTAAATATTATTTTGCCCATTGGCCTTTCTTTTCATACTTTTCAAGCCATGAGTTACACAATAGAGGTTTACAGAGGCAAGCAGAAGGCGGAAAGACATTTTGGCATTTACGCCTTATACGTTATGTTTTACCCTCAGTTAGTAGCCGGACCAATAGAAAGGCCTCAGCAACTATTATTCCAATTTCACGAAAAGCATAATTTTGACGCTGGTAAAGCAACCGAAGGTTTAAGGCGTATGCTGTTTGGTTTGTTTAAAAAAATTTTTATTGCCGACCGTATGGCACTTTTAGTAAATACGGTTTTTGGTAGCGTGACTAATTACCATGGATTTACTTTAATCGGCGCAACGCTATTTTTTGCTGTACAGCTGTATTGTGACTTTTCGGGCTATTCAGATATTGCGGTTGGCTCAGCAAAGGTTATGGGTTTTAATTTAATGGAAAACTTTCAAATGCCATATTTTTCTAAGTCCATAGCTGAGTTTTGGCGCAGGTGGCATATTTCTTTAATGAACTGGTTTAGGGACTACTTGTATTACCCTTTGCTTTTTTCCGGCAGACAGAGAGGTAAAATATGGATTTATTTTTCTTTGCTATTTACTTTTTTTATTAGCGGACTTTGGCATGGAGCGGATTGGAAGTATGTATTTATGGGATTACTAAACGGTTTTTATATTACTTTTTCCCAGGTTTCTGCTTCGGCCAGACAATACTTAGTAAAATTATTTTATTTGGACCGCTTGCCGGCGTTTTACAATTTTTTACGGATTATTACCACCTTTACTTTAGTTTGCTTTGGTTGGGTGCTCTTTAGGGCGAATAATTTGTCTGACGCTTGGTATATATGGACACATATGTTTGTGGGCTTGGGCGGGCAACTTGCTTGGTTATTTGGTTTGCTTAAAGCTAAGGTTGGTATTGGGGTAATTTTGGCAAAGCTCTGGCCGGGAATAGTAAGTATAGATTTAATAATTGGCACTGTTTCCGTTTTAGCCTTTGGCCTTTACGAAATTTATCATGGTTTTTTTGGGAAAATTTTTCATAATAGCAGAATTGTAAGATGGACAGTTTACTATGTATTAATTTTACTAATTTTGTATTTTGGGGTTTTTGACAAAACTCAATTTATATATTTCCAGTTTTAATGAAACGTTTTTTGTTTTTGGGTTTATTATTTGTTTTATTAATTGTGGCGACAGTGAAAGTTGCGGCAATTTTTTCTAGCACCGAGCTTGACCCAAATAATTGGATGGCTGAAGTGGCCATTAAACATAAACGACTTGATTCCTTAAAAGGGGAGAGGGCGGTGTTTATTGGGGACTCTAGTTTAGTTTTTGGGCTAGATGCTAAAAGCTTGGAAGAAAAATTAAGTAAACCCACGGCTAATATGGGTATTCATGGCGCTTTGGGCTTACCGTTTTATTTTCAAGAAGTTAAGGGTTCTTTAAGAGATGGAGACAATGTGTTTGCTATTTTTTATTACTATCCGTCTAAAGACGACGTAAACGAAGGCGTTTTGTGTCACGCTTTAGATTTTTATCCGTCATTAAAAACACGTTTAGAAATGAATTGGTTAGAAAAGGTAAGGTTTAGTGCTTCGTGTGATTTAAAACGCACGCGGCGTTATTTGCTCAATAAAGCGCGCGGCCAAAAAATTAATACTCCCATTCCAACTAAATCAACCGTGTTTGAATCCGCCATGTCAGCCTTTAACCAATACGGCGATATTTATGACGAATTGCACCAAGAGCATTTAATTAATTTTGCAGAAGGCTCCGGTTTTTTGCCGCACCCTCCACAAGCTGAAACTTTTAAGCTTATTAGTAGTTCAAAGGAGTTGTACGAAAAAGTCGGGGCAAAATTATATATTATTTACCCTCCGTATCCCAAGTCTTTGTTCAAGAAAAATCAAAAATTAATAGAGGATTATGATAAAGAACTTAGGCAGAATACTAATGTAGAAGTTTTAAACCACCCAATAGATTCTGTTTTAGACGACAACTTATTTTTTAATTCGCAATATCATTTAAATACCGAAGGCAAAAAGCAGTTTACCAATTATTTGGCAGGGTTAGTGAAGCCATTGACCAATTAATTTTTTAGGTTTGTTAGGCTTAGCTCACTATGCTAAAATTAGCTTAAATTATAATAGTCAAATTTATAAACGCGTGAAAAAATACGAATATGAAATTTAATTGGCAGGTAGATAAAACCACAATACAGTGTTTATTTGGCAAGTCTGTTTTGTTTAGCGATACTCTGCACCATTGGAATAGCGCTGTTTTGCGATTACTGCACCAGACAGATTTGGAAGCTAGAAATTGGCTCGGAGAATCTTTTTTATTTTCTTTACAAGCTTCAAAAAAGTCGGCAGGGTTTAACAGTCTTTCTTTAAAAGAAAAGGTTAAGGCTTTAAAAGTCGGGTGGGAAAGGGTTCATAGCGCTGCTAAAGTCAAAGCCAATAATCAACTTTTAAAAAAAGCTCACATTGGCTCTTGCGGACACAAAGCCAATTATATTATTGCAAATTCTGTAGATTCTAATTCAAACTATTGTGTGGTTGGTTGTAGCGAATGTGACTATGGCTGGCTTGTGGACGTAAAACATCCCGAGAAAGCTTTAAATGACACAGTCGACTATGAAGAAGAATATTTTGAAGGCGGCACGCATGGCTTAGGCTACGGGAGCTATTTGCAGCAAGAGCCTTGGCGAATAGAAAAAGCTTACGGGCAAATTAGGCAAATTAAATCTGCGGCGGAATTTTTAAACATTAAGCTAGGCAAGAGCACTCGTTTGCTCGACGTAGGTTCGGGCTATGGTTTTTTACGTAAAGCCGCGCAAGATGCCGGGTGGAAACATGATGGTACAGATTTAAGTAAGTTTGCGGGAAAAGTCGCAAAAAAACAATATGGCTTTAATACTTTTGTCGGGCTGTTAAAAGATTTTGCCAAACAAAATAAAGACAAGAAGTTTGACATAATAGTTTTGGCAGATGTTATAGAACATGTGCAAAACCCTACAGAAGAATTAAAATTAGTAAAAAGTTTACTTAAGCCCAATGGTTTTTGTATGGTCAGAACACCAAATATTGTATCTACCGAAGCAGAAGTTTTTGGTAATTTGTTTTATTCGCTAAAAAGCGAACATCTGCACTATTTTTCACCAAAAGCTATTGGTCTGTTTGCGAATATGGCTGGCTTAGCGCCTCGCTTCGTAATTACTCAGTCACATTTTTTTGTAGGAGCATTAGGTCAAGGTATTAGAGTCTACGAATCTAGCGGACAAGGTTCCGACATTTTTGCTTTACTTCAAAATACTTCTAACACACTTAAACTATGAAGGCAATATTTTGGGACAGAGACGGAGTCTTAAATCATATAGTGGCAGAAAGAACAGAAGACGGTCAAAAAAACGTCTCGCCTTTAAAGTTTGAAGATTTTAAACTTGTCGATGGTGTGTCATCTGTTCTACAAAAGGTTAAGGAAAAAGGGTATATGAACATTATTGCCACCAAACAACCGGACATCGCCCGAAGTAAAATGTCGTGGGAAGAGTTAAATAAAATGCATGACTTTTTAAAAGCCAATGTGCCTACTATAGACGCCATTTACGTATGCCCGCACGACAATAAAGACAATTGTAACTGCAGAAAACCAAAACCAGGTTTACTGCTTGATGCCGCGAAGGACTATCATCTGAATTTAAATGAATGCTACATGATAGGCGACAGCCAAAGCGACATAGACGCCGCACACAATGCAGGAGTTAAGGCCATAGTCCTAAGAACTAATTACAACCAAGATATAACCAACGCAGACTTTGAAATAAAAAACTTAGAAGAAATTTTTAAAATAATTTAATTAAATGAACACAGAAAAAAGAGAAGGCGAAATATCGTTTGAAGAAAAACGAAAAAGCTATTTTATAAAGTTTATTCGAAGTAGGGAAGCGGATTGGCAAAAGTATAGAGAGTTTGGCTTAATGCCAAAAACCAAAGCTAAAACTGCTCTACATCCTGAACAGGGAAAAGAGCGCTCTTATGTGCCCGTAACTAGGCATATGGTTACAGAAGCCGCTGTTGCTAATGTCTTAGCTGAAAAACTGGAATTAAGCCCCGAAGACCAAGAATTACTGGTTAAAGCAATTTTTTTACATGACCTAATAAAAAAGCATAGAATTGAAGAGCTTGATCCGGAGGTAAAGCAGGGGGGTTATTCGGTAAAGCAGCAAATGGAAAATAACGAACTTAGAGTTGGGGCTAAATTTTTAAGAGAAAAAGGCGTTCCGGAAGAAGTTATTGAAGTTATAAAAGTTTTAGATATTAGCGATGCACTTACATTAAATTTTGACGACTTTACAAACCAAAGAGAAACCGTAAAAAAAATTGCCTGGTATTTGGACACCATAACTTTAGACACTAATTTAGTTTCCGCGGCCGAAAGAGTTAAAAGATTTAAGACCCAAGTGCCACAGCTTGATGCTTATGGCAAAGAATTGCCTCAAATAAATATGCCCTCTTTTGACTACTTTGTTATATGCGCTGACAAAATGGAAAAATGGTTAAGAGCAAAATTAAATTTAAGCGAAACAGAAAATATTCCAGAGTACTTAACCAATTTACTAAAAGAAAAAATACTGTCTCAATAAGTAAACTAAAAATTTACAAACACTA
>CAZAED010000028.1:0-12483 GCA_964484145.1 uncultured Candidatus Saccharibacteria bacterium
GTTTTAGCCTTTAAATTTATTGGGGTGCCGGTAAAATTATAAATTACTACGCTGCCAGAAGCCTTATTACCAACTTCTTTTTTACCTTGGCTTTGAAAGCTTGATTTTACATTAACCGCTTGGCTAATTTTTTGTGCCGGCAAAACCAAGCTGTCCGAGTCGGGCTGTTTAACTTGGGTTGAAGCAGAAACAACTAAATCTCTGGTTAAACTTTGAGTCTTAGAATATATTACAATATCAGCTTTTGGTAAAAAGACAAAAACAACTAAAAATAAAAGGGTAAAGGCAAAAAAGGCAAAAGAAACTGTAATCCTGCTTAATCTTTTCTTTCTTTTGTTGGTTTTATAGGAATTTTCTAAATCCGCCGGAAAAATGCTTTCTAGCTTTTTGTGCTGCTCTTTTATAACCGGTTTATATTGCTGCTCTGTTTCTACCAAAGACTCTTGTGGTTTTGCTGGCAAAGCTTCCGGCTTATTTTGAATTAAATTGTGTGTTAAATTTTTTATTCCTTCAACAGCCTTTTTTACAGCTCCAACCTCGGGAACGGTTTCGGGTGATGGTCTTATTGTTTTTTGCGCAACTCTAATATCTGAAAAATTTTTACTCCCTCCCGCCTTGGGTAAGTGCTTTAATTCAAACCCTGCTTCTTTGGCATAACCTTGCCCGCGTTCATCCATTGTTAAAATGTAAACCTTTTTCGAAAGTAAATCGACTTGCTTCTTTAGCAAACGTAAGTTTATGGCGTCGTTAAATAAAAAACAGCGCTTAGGGCAAACTAAAATTAGCTCGCTTGCGCGTTCTTTTTTTATTCTCGCGACGATCTTTGAAACATCGTCCTCAAGATTAATGTAGATCGATGGAATCATAAGGTAATAGTAAGGTAAAAGCTTGTGGGAATCAAGGCTTCAAAATTGACCTAATTATTCTAATTTCTAATTGACCTAAATAATATCTAATTCCCAATTTCTAATACCTAAACTTTTCATCTTTAGACATTTTGACATTAGTCATTGGGATTTGTTTAGGAATTAGATCAATTAGAATAATTAGAAATTTAAAACCAAAATTACAATTGACTTAAATTTACAACAACCCTTTATATTGTAACCGTTTAGTAAACGATATCTTTTTACTGTTTTCTACTTCTGGTTGATCAAATGGATCTACTTTTCTTAGTAAGGAAGAATACACAGCAAAAAGCTGCCAAAATGCTGTAAATTCCCCTATTTCAAAAGCAGAGAAATTAGCAATAGATAAATGCGCTGCCGGAATTCCACGAATTCTGGAGTCTTCCAAATTAGCCTCAGCCTCAGAAAGCAAAGCTTTTTCTAGAGGAATTTTATTTATGTCGTTTAAATAATGCCCCTTTAGCTCAATACTGTGGATTTGGGTGGGGTAATTATTAACTGTGGGATGTAAAAAATTGTCGGCAGTAACAAAAAACCCGGCAATATTTTTTTGCCCGCCGTAGTACCTTTGCATAGTATGGTGCTGAACTTCCGGACCTTCGTGGGCAAAATAACTTTGTCCTTTTCCGCTTTTGCCAAAACTTTCATGACAAAGCTGGACAATGCCGTAACTAGAAGGAAACAAAAAATGCGAATAAAAAAGCATTAGGACATCCACGTAACCATTTTGTTCTAATTGGTTAAAAACCGAAGCAGCCTGGAAAGCTACATTATTTTTGTCATAAAGATTATAAATTTTTTGACCACCCTCATATAATTCTTCCACATTTATTCCGGCAATTGCCGCGCCTAAAAGATTAACTTCTGTTAAACCAGTATATCTGCCTCCAATGTTTGGGTGCGTAACCACCTGCCAGTTCATTTTTTCGGCTATTGCTCTAAGCGGACTGCTTTTCCCGGTTACAATAACAACGGGAAATTCGGCAAAAGGCATAGTTTCTTCCAGCTGCGTGGTGTTTTCACCCGACTTACTTATAGAAATTACCAATGTGTCTTTTGGGCTTAGTATTTGCTTAAGTTGAAATATATAGTCCGGGTCTACGGTGTTTAAAAACCTGACCTTTTTTTTGGCCTGGTACTTTAAAGCATAATAAAACCCGTAAAAAGGGTTTATGCTTCCGCCTTGGCCAATAATTAATATATTTGTATATTGCTGATATTGGGCAGATATTTTCTTAAGCAACTCAAAATCCGGCCGATAACTTAAAAACTCCGGCTTTTCTTTAGGAAGAATTTTTGAATCAAACTCCTCAGGTTTGGGACAATTGTAGAATTCAAGGTTCATTTTATCTTATTGTTCTAATCAACAATGCTTACAATTTGATAATTATGTAAAACCGTTCTATCAACACCTCTTATTACACAAGCTTTTAAATAATTAAGAGCTCGTTCTTTAATATCTTTATCAAGATCCATATCTTTTTGGATTTGTTCAATTAAATCAGTGTATTTAATTGTGTAGGCTGACGTATCATTTGGGTCGTCCTCATAGTACTCTTGAGTTAGACCCGAATCCAGATTTACTAACGGACCATTATTTGCTTTTGTAGCCCACACCCTCAACCCATTTATAGCTGGCCCTAAATTTTTAGCCTCATTAGAATTCTGGTTCTTATAAAGACCATTCAACTCTACCAAAAATCTTTTTTCCGCTTCTTTTTTATTTGAAAATTCCCTTTCCCATTTTATTAATCGTTGATCCATATTATTTTACAATAGCTTTTATTCGCCGCACGCCTGCCGAAGAAGCCTCTTCTTTTTGAATTTTAAACTGGCCAATAATTCCCGTGTGTTCAACGTGCGGACCTCCGCAGAATTCCCGGCTTATAACTTCATCATTAGATGGATCATAAACCGTATATATAGACACTATGTCCGCGTACTTTTCGCCAAACACGCCAATGGCGCCAAGTTCTCTCGCCTGCGTCGATGACATAGTTTCGCGTTTCACCTTAAGGTCTCTAGCAATCCAATCGTTAACCAAAACTTCCACGGCTGCAATTTCTTCCGGTGTCATTTTTTTGTCGTGGGTAAAATCAAAACGAGTGCGCTCTTCGGTTATGTTACTCCCCTTTTGCCAAACATTGTCCCCTAAAACTTGGCGCAGTGCGGCATTCATAAGGTGAGTCGCGGTATGAAGCCTTACAATTTTGTCGCTATGAGATGCAAGCCCACCTTTAAACTGTCCGGCACTAGCCGTACGAGAAAGTTCCTGATGTTTTTTAAATTCTTCTTCAAATTCTTTTTTGTCTATTTTAGTGCCCCCCATTGACTCCGCTAATTCCTTAGTCAATTCCCAAGGGAACCCATAAGTTTGGTATAAGTCAAAAGCTTCTTTGCCTGTTAATTTACAATCTGATGAACTTGATAGTTTGATAACTTTTTCAAACTCTTTAATTCCTTTTTCTAAAGTTGCTTCAAACTTTTGTTGTTCGTCTAAAATAGCTTGAAAAACTTTTTCTGAATTCTCTACCAATTCCGGGTAGGCCTCCGAGTAACCGGCTACCACTTTACCAATTAACGCTTCCAGCCAGTGATGTTTTAAATTTAAAAGTCTGCCCATAACCATAGCACGCCTAAGTAGGCGCCTTAAAACATAACCTCGGTCTTTGTTGGAAGGCTCAACACCGTCATTGGTTATAAAAACCGCGGCGCGAACATGATCTAAAACTATACGGGCTTTTTTTACTTCTTCATTGGTTAAAATTTCCTGGTCATGAGCCAAAACTTGCCACATTTCTTTAAAAATTTCAGTGTCATAGACCGAAGTATGCCCGTTTAAAACCGCTAAAGTTCTGTCTAGCCCCATACCCGTATCTACATTGGGTTTTTTTAAAGGTTCTAACGTGCCGTCGGCCTTTTTTTCAAACTGCATAAAGACGTCGTTCCAAATTTCTACCCATCGTTTGTCAGCTTTAGATGCCTGAAAACTGGCCGGAGCAGGCGTGCCGTCGTCTATCCAATAAAACATTTCTGTGTCCGGTCCACAAGGTCCTGTTGTACCGGCTATCCACCAGTTGTCTTCTTTAGGTAAATAAGCGATTCTTTCTGGTGTTACGCCTAAAGACTTCCAAATATTGGCAGCCACGTCGTCGCGCGGAGCGTCGTTGTCGCCGGCAAACACAGAAAAGGCTAAACGTTCCAATGGTATTCCCAAATATTCCGGTGATGTTAAAAATTCAAAGCTCCACTTTATAGCTTCTTCTTTAAAGTAGTCACCAAAACTCCAGTTGCCGAGCATTTCGAAAAACGTTAGGTGGGTATTGTCACCTACTTCATCTATGTCCCCGGTTCTTATGCACTTTTGTACGTTAGTTACTCTTTTCCCGCCCGGGTGTTCCTGCCCAAGCAAATAAGGCACCAAAGGGTGCATACCTGCTGTGGTAAATAACACAGAAGAGTCGCCCTCCGGCACTAAAGACGCCGAAGGAATAATAGTGTGGCCTTTGGACTTAAAAAATTCCAAATATTTAGTTCTAAGTTCCTGCGAAGTTATTTTCATTTTGTAACAAGTCGAAAATTATTTTCTTCGTCTCTGAGCCTATACCTAGGATCTTTCTCGTTCTTAATTGCCAAAGTCCTTTTACCGTCATTTAAATGTAGGACATTCGTTACAATAAACAAATTAGGCAAACCGCGGGCTTTTAAGTCACCCAATTTACTTTTCAAACCCTCTTTTAATTCTACATAGTCACCTTTATTAATAGGTAAAAATTCTTTTTTTTCCTCAAAATTAGGATTTTCGTCTAAGTCAAAAGAAATATGATTCAAGTCCGCTCCTTGACCAAGCTCCGAAGCCCTTTTTTCTGTAAAACTTTCTGGGTGACCACCTTCTAAATAGTCATTAGCTCCTCTAAAATTTGGAATGTAGCGATTAGACATTTTTATATATTTTATTTAACAATCTCTTCCAATGCTTTTTCCATTTGTGGATCTTTACCTGCTTTAGCGTCTTCTTCGGTAAACTTAACTTCTATATCTGGCACTAGTCCGTCGTGGTTTAAATTTTTTCCACCAGGGGTTATCCATTTCGCCACCGTAACTTTTACCGCGCTGCCGCCGGCTAAGTCTACCAATTCTTGCACACTACCTTTACCAAAAGATTTTTCACCAACTAAAGTTGCCAGCTTATGGTCTTGCAAAGCCCCGGCTAAAATTTCCGAAGCCGAAGCGCTGCCCCCGTTTATTAAGACAATAGTCTTAATCCCACTTAAGCGGTTATTGCCTGAAGCTTTAAAAACTTGCGACAAAGAAGCGTCGGTGTGTTGCTCTGTAACTATAACATCACCTTTATTTACCCAAGCCGAAGCAGTTTGTACCGCGGTTTGTAGGTAACCACCCGGGTCGTTACGCAAGTCTAACACTAGCCCTTTTGCGCCTTTAGTTAAAACATCTTGTATAGCTTTATTAAATAAATTTTCTGTATCATCACCAAAACGGGAAATGGAAATTACCGCAATATTCTTCTTTTCTGCGCCCACTTCTTTAATTTCCCATTTTACGCTTTTAATTTCAATTTTATCACGTTTGATTTTTACATCAAAAGTAGCGGTTCGGCCTTCTCTAAAAATTGTCAAAGTTACTTCCGTACCCCTTTGGCCGCGAATTTTACTTACCGCGTCTTCAACGCTCCAACCTTGAGTAGAAACCCCGTCCACCTCTACAATTATGTCTTTTGCTCTTATGCCAGCTTTTTCTGCCGGGCTGTCGTCCAGCGGAGCAATTATCATAATCGCGCCGTCTTTTTGGCCAATTTCCGCGCCAATGCCGTCAAAACTGCCGGCGAGACTAGTTTTAAACGCGCTATTTTCTTTGGGCGGAAAAAACTGGGTATACGGGTCACCAGTGGCTTCTACCGCTCCCTTAGCTGCCCCATACAGAGTTTTTTGCGCATCTATTGGGCCTTCTATATATTTACTGTTTACTGTTTTAATTGCGTCCCACAGAAGGTTATAGTCAACATTTTGTGCCTGCTCGGACTGATTAATAATTTTAAATTCTTTTGGGCTAAAAACATATCCTTTTACGCCTTGTTTAAAGCCTAAATAATAACTGGCAATTATTAATATTAGCGCTGAAACTAAAAATTTATTATGTCCGGATTTTGTAGTTTGAATAGGTGTTTGATTTTCGGTTTCCATTGATATTTTATTATAATTATATCTTTTACTATACCAAACATTGGCACTTTTGCCAATTTTTGGTATTAGCTGACTTTTGGATTTTTTTTAAAGTAATTAATTACAACTAGCAGAATCATCCTCGCATAAATTCCTAAATATACTAACCAACTTAAAAAAAATGGATATTTTGCGGCATAATGCTTTTTATAAAAAATCCACATGGCGTCATGAAACCACTTTAAAGCTTTAAAAGGTGTCTTGCGCGACGAAGAGCCTTTATAATGAGTGATTGATGTCTTAGGGTAATACCAGACTTTGTACCCTGCTTCTTTTACTCTCCAGCATAAATCCAGGTCCTCACCGTACATAAAAAATGTTTCGTCAAATACAGGAAACTCGTTCGTACTAATTTTCTCTTTCTCTAATTCTCTAATTCTCTTTACAACCATAAACGCTCCCATGCAGGAGTCAATTTCCTGCGATGTATTTTCGTCTGTGTCTAACATATTATAATTGCTGTTAGATATTTTTAAGAGACGTAAAAAACTATTCCAAGGATTTGGAAACCTACGGCGACAAGCCAAGTCTAGTTTTCCGTTTGGCAAAAGAACCTTACAAGTTGAAATTCCTATTTCCGGATGTTCTTCCATAAACTCCAGCATTGTTTTAAGCGTGTCTTTTTCTAATTTTGTGTCCGGGTTTAAAATTAACAAATATTTTCCTCTGGCAACTTTAATACCTAAATTATTTCCATGAGCAAACCCATTGTTCTGATTTTTAATAAGAAACAGTTTTTGACGGCCGTCAAAAACTGTTTCCAGCCAATTTAAAGCACCGTCTGTTGAGCCGTTGTCTACAACAATAACTTCGTAATTTAAATCCCCCTCACTCCTAAAAACACTCGGCAAAAGCCGCTCTAAGTCGGTTTTAGAGTTATAGGAAAGGATGATTATTGAAAGGTCTATATTATTGACAAGTGGCATAAAGAGTGTTAAGTTTTCATCAGCTCAAAGGAGAAACATGAAAGCACGTATCGGCGAAGTGGTTTTTTTAGATGGCGCCTCTGGTGATTTTATAACCCAGAACGGGAATTCAATCATGAATCTGCCACCGGACACAATAGTTAAGTTGCTGGAATGGGCAGGTCAACCCCAAGCAACACTGACCCTTAGTAAGGAAGGGTCGTATGGGTTTACATTTTCAGATGTCTGGGTTCTGGTAAATGGAAAACACCTAATGAAAATCATCTTCCTGCCGCCAAGCTACTGACGCTTGGTCCTTGCGCCGCCCCAATGAATCAGAGATCTGTTCATTAGATTTTTGAAACACTGGAGCGGCGCTTCAATTCAAACAAGTCAGATATACAATTTTTCCCGTTTCTTCCATATTTTGGGAAAGAGTTTAAACATTTCTGGCACGACTTTTAAAGTAGAAATTTCAAATAACAATATATAGAGTAGCATAAAAAACTCTCTTACAAAAAACTGCGGGTAAAACCAAGTAGAGTTTTTTATATACATAAAAATATGATTTTTATAGTTTAGCTGTCTTATTCTTTCGGGTAAAGAACGATGGTATTTAATGAAGCTGATGATTTTAAAATAACCACCCTCCGATGACCCGGCTGCACGGCCATGATATCCAACAGCGTTTGGAACAAATACATTTTTCCATCCCTTATTTTTCATACGCCAAGCTAAATCTACATCTTCCCAGTAGCTGTGGAAGTCTTCGTCGAAAAATTCATAGTGGGTAGTGGGTAGTGGGCTCGCCCCGTAGCGTGCCGATTTATCGGCTCTGCTACTGGGGTAGTGGGTAGCCTGCAAAGCCGTAGCCCGAAACATACACCCAGCTCCACTTACTGCATCAACTTCTATTAAATTATCATACTGGCCGTTATCAATTTCGTGCTGTCCCCTGTCCCATGCTCTACCAGATTTAGATATTGTTACGCCAGTTGTGTCTAATACTTTTGATTTTTTAAAATCTGCATTCTGCAATCTAAAATCTACAATTCTATAAAGCTTTCCCGTAGCCGCTCCTACCTTTTCGTCTTTAAACGCCCTTAACATTTCCTCTAAATAATTCGGCTCCATAATCATATCTGGGTTTACCAGCTGGAAAAATTCTGACGATGATGAAGAAAAAACCAAATTATGCCCCTTGGCAAAACCAATATTATAACCCGGGTCAATAATTTCTGTTTGCGGGTAATGTTCGGCAATATATTCTTTAGACCCATCTTCGTTTCCCGAAATTACAGCCACAACCTTAAAATCTTTAATAGTTTGGTTGTAAATTGCGTCAAAAACCGCCGGAATCCACTTTCGGTTGTTATATACCACCTGAACTATAGTTACTTTTAGCATCGCTAATTCTCTAATTCTCTAATTCTCTAATTCTCTCTTTCGCAACAAATAAATATATCACTAACAACAAAAACAAATCTATATACATTTCCGCTCTAACTGTAAAAGACAAATACACGGTCATTGCTATAAAAAAACAAGCGTAGGCGTACAAATTTAAAGACAAAAAATTGGGAGAGTTTTGCATGTAGCGCCAGAGCATAGTTAGAATTAAAGCAAAAATAAATGGAACAAAAATAAAAGCGTAAACGCCAAAATCCTGAACAAACGGGAACAAATACGTGCCTGTATTCCACCAACTTTTAAATATTTCGCCTAAGTCATAGTTTGATTTTAAGGAATGTAATCGTAAAAGATTAGTAAAAGGGTCTAAGGTAACTTTGCCGTATTGTAGTTCATGATTTTGGTAATACAAATCCGCGCGCATTAAAGCCTGCATATTAAAAGAAATACCCACATAAATTGGCAGAAGCGGACCAAAGCCTTTTGGCACCTTGTCATAGTTTATTTCACTTACCGTACCTAAGTAGTCCGCGCCGTAACTTTTATTTTGCCGAATAATTGGTATGGCAGTTAGCACAATTATAGACATAATTAAAAAAATGGGGTAAAACTTAAGCGCTTGTTTTAAATTAGGCTTTTTCATTATTAAATATAGCGACATAATCCACAAATCTATCATATAAATTTGGGTGCGCGAAGCAAACAAAGTTAAAGACACAGCTCCTATTAAAGACAGCAGGCACAAGTCCCAATGTTTTTTAAAGCTAAAACCTTCATAAAAAAACAGAAAGAACGAAAGTGGTACAAAAATCCTGGCTAGCTGAGCCGCGTAATTAACCAGCCCCGGACTTTTTTCGTCCGCACTAAACCTAAAAACGTCCGGACTCGGTGCCAGTAGAGGAAAGTTACCGGTCTTTTTATAAAAGAAATAGAGTCCGATTAAAGACAAAGTAAATAATACGTAAATAGTGTAACGAAGTTTATTTACAAATATTTTCTCTTTTACTAAAACCGGCCACTTTTTCCAAAACTCATTTTTTTTAAAATATTTTTTTGCCCACCAAAAACCAAAAATAAAAAGGTTTAAGGATACGGCAATTAAAAAAATAAACCTGCCCGTCCAATCTACTTCTATGCGGGAAAGATGTAAGCGCGGTATACCAATAGCTGCCATCCACGCGGAAAACATAAGCCACAATGGGCTAAATTTATAAGGCCCCCGGACGAACGGGATAATAAAGGCTACGGCCAGACTAAAAAATATTGTAAATAAAAGTAGTTCCACGAATTAATTGAGCATAATTAAATAAAATTGAACATAATTGACATAATTTAAAATCCAATTATGCTCAATTTTGTCAATTATGTCATTTTTGTCAATGTTACCAGGGTTTCTTTCGCGCATTTCTCCCAACTAAATTCCTTTAGTCTTTCTTTTCCTTTTTCTCTCAATCTATCTGCCAAACTTTTATCCATAAGCACGGACTTAATAGCATTCTTTATTTCGTCTTTTCTGTGTGGGTCAAAATACACGGCAGCCTCCCCAGCAACTTCTGGCATACTAGACACTTTTGATGTTGCAACCGGTACATTTTGTTCAAAAGCCTCTAAAATTTGCATACCAAAACCCTCGTAAAAACTAGGCAGTACCAATAAATCTGCTTTAGCTAATATATTAAACCGCTCATCATCGCTAACATGGTTCAAATACGTGACTAATTCTTTATTTTTCTGTATCTCTTGCAGTATCTGTTCATACTTCCACCCCGGTCTGCCAACCACTACCAACTTATGAGGAATTCCCGGATTTTCTTTTTTTAAGTCACAAAAAGCTTCCATTAACCCTTCCAAATTTTTACGGGGCTGGAGAGTGGAGAGGAAAAGAATGTATTTATCGGGCAATTTTAAATTAAGGGATTCCTCACTCCGTTCGGAATGGTTAAAGCTACCGTCACCATCCAGAGGCCTAAGGCCGAAGGATCCCTTTTCAAACCCATGATGGATAACAACCACTTTACTTTCATCTACATTATAAAATTTTACTAAATCATTCTTTGTGCTTTCCGAAACCGCAATAATAGTTGAAGCATTTTTTACCGCAAACTTAGTTGACCATTCTAAAAACCAGCGCATAAAGCCTGTAAAACTTTCCGGAAAATATTTCCAAGCCACGTCGTGAATGGTTACCACTGACCTGCGGGGATGAATTAAGGGCAAGGCAGATGCCGGCACAAGCAAAACATCGACAGGATGTATTAGCATTTCCCAAGAAATTCTAATTTGTGTCCAAAAAATTGGAAAAGGTATAACTTTAACTTTAAAGTTTTTTGGCAGTTTAAAAAACCAATCCTCCGGTTTTGACCGGAGGAAGAGTATATATTGGTTTTCGGAGTCGATTTTAGCTAAATGAAGTATTAACTGTTTAGCATAATGCTCCACTCCGGTTTTGGTTCTATTATTTGCCCGTTCGGCCTCTATGCCTATAAGCATTTATTTAATAAATTTAAAAGTTGAAATAATTGGCAAGGCTAAGACTTCTTCAAACTCTGACGTACCTACAAGCACATAAGTTTTATTTTTATATTCTGTATAATAATAGGTCGTTTCAAAAGGTTCGTCGCCAACCACCTCGGCTTTAATTAATTTTAAATATTGCCATACAATCCCGCCAGCTCCTGCTAACGTTGATTGGATAACTTTGTCAGATGGTTTTTTTCCAATTAATATAGTGTTTAAATATTTTTGATTAGATTCCGCTAACGGAACTAATCCAATACCTCTAATTCCAGGTCCATCGTGGCCATAATTTTTATCAATTATAATAAAACTTTTACCGTCTATTGCATTTGCGTTTAACTCTTCTTCAACCACCCACTTTTTGGAATCATATTTAAATTCAAAGTCCTCATTCCTATAAGTATTCCAGTCGGCTGCGGATTCATTTGCCTGGCTGGTCATTGGTTGAAGTTCAAAATTTTTATGTTGCTCGGCTATTCTTCTGTCCGCGCCGGGCAATAGCGAATTAAGCTCTTCATCTAAACCAGCGTTAAAGGCAGCCCAAACAACAAGCCCGCCAATGACAGCAGACAAGGTAGCAATTAATACAATTGGCCAAAAGGCTTTAAAGTGCTTTTGGTTTGCCGGCTGTACCTGAGACAATGGTGATACATTTTGACTTTGATTTTGTTCCATACTTTTAATTTAATTACTTAAATTATAACATATTTTGCTTAAAAAGCGAAGATTTGTATTTGGCTGGCTTAAAGGGCTTTAGTCGCCGGATTTTTACAATCAATCCCCTCTCTTTTAATAATTTTGCCAAGCCTGCTGTATAAGCCTTTTGGTCATAACCAAGAGCAATTATTTGGGGTTTTTCTTTTAATATATGTCCTATGTAATTGTCGACCGAACCAAGGACTGCCCTATTAACACCGAGTGATTTTTTAATTTTAGTCAAACGCACCTTTTCACTATTTAGGGGCTTAGATTTTTTAATTTTTTTTACATTAACATCACGCGCTAGACTGACAATTAAAAAAGGATTACTTGATAGTTTGCGCGCCTGCTTAAAAAAATTCAAATGCCCTTTATGCAAAATATCAAAAGTGCCAAAAACCATTATTCTAGTTTTTTCCATATTAAGGAATTATTGGCTCAGGTGTTTGTTCTGACTTAGATTTAAAAAGATTCTTAACAAGAGTTATATCATCACGAGTTAAAAACCCAAATACGACGAGTGCGACTATGTAAATTAACCCACCTGCCACCAAGGAATAAAGCAAACTTCCGCCCCTTATAAAATAAAGCATTATGCCCATAAGGCCTGCAGCTAAAGCTGGTTGCCATATTAAACTTAAGAAGTCAAAGTAAATAATATTTTTTCGGACAAAGTAAAAATAAAAAAATCGGTCCTCTCTAATCTTTTTTTGACTAATAAGCTGTCCTGAATTATTTTTTATTTTTTAATTATTTATTTGGGGTTTTGGGTTTTTGGGGTTTTGGGGTTTTGGGGTTTTGGGG
>CAZAED010000029.1:0-11264 GCA_964484145.1 uncultured Candidatus Saccharibacteria bacterium
CGTAACAAGGCATCGGTAGCGGAAGCTGTCGATGGATCACCTCCTTTCTAAGGAATAAAATATATAAGCTCAACAACTTTTCGAAGTTTTCCGTCTTATACATTCCATGGTCGTCGTCTTCTATTTCGATATTAGACGATCATTCTACGATAATTGATGCAATTGGTGTTTGTACTTCTAGCCTGCCCCGTACCACTTCTTAATTTATTAGGAAGTAGTATGAGCAAGCTCTGATGCTATTTATTAGTTTATCTTTGATAAACTGATAACTGGTATCGGGGTCACTATTTAGCCGTTAATGGCCGAATTGCATGAAAACCACCCCAAAAGGGTGGTTTTTGAATTTATAAATTATATTTTTGTTTTACTGTTTCTTTGTTTATTCCGTTTATTAGGTTGGTAAAACCTATTTGTTTAAAAATTTGTATGGCCAAAGCAGAGCGGCTGCCTATTTTACAGTAAACAATAATATTGGCATCTTTCGGAACACTGGCCATTTCAGGTGCGCCGGACATAAGACTTTCTGAAGGTACATTTATTGCGCCAGGCACGTGGCCCATAGCAAACTCAAAAGGCTCGCGAACATCTATAATAGTGTATGGTCTATTATCCATAAACTTTATTTAGCGCAGGATTTGCATAGCCCAAAAAATTCTAAAGAATGGTCAGTAATTTTAGCAAAGCCGATTTTGTGTATAAAGTTTTTGTTCAAAGCAACTTCTTTTATTTTTACGTCGGAAATTTTTCCGCAACTATTGCATATAATATGGTGATGGTGTTCACCGGAAGCAAGTTCGTAATAGGCTTGGCGATTGTTTAAATTTAGCTGTTTAATTATTCCTAATTTTTGTAGCGATTCAATATTTCTGTACAAGGTTACCAAGTCCTGACCGTTTAGATTTTTGGCTATTTCCTTTACCGCTAAAGGTTTTTTTGCGTGTTTAAAAATGTCCAGCAATTTTATTCTAGCAGAAGTAATTTTAAGCCCGCCGTTTTTTAGCTGGCTTTTGGATTCGTTAGTATGCGTTGCACAATCTTGCCTGTTCATAGGATAACAATACCACAATTTTAACCTCTTGACAAATGCAAGTCATTTGCATTAAGATATAACAATGCTGAAACAGATGCTTATAGTACTTGTATTTCCTGTATTTTTGTATTCGCAGGAAAGTGGTGAGAGAAACGCCTCGCGGTATTTAAACGATGTACCCAGCGATGGCCAGTGGAGACGGTTTGGCACGAGGGAAATCGTTCCAAAAGGAGGAACAGTCAACCAGCTGCAACTGCCAGCCGAACAAGAAAATCTCAGCGTTATTTTTTCTTACCAGGGGAATCGTTCTCTTTTGGTGAGCAGGCTGATAAAACAGCCGGAATATTGGGAAAATATTCTAAATGACGAGGAGGTAAAATGGCTGAAAACGTGGCAAAAACATAAAGACAAAACAGCCAAGGCGCTATTGCTTATGTGCGATCAAGACGGGGTGGTATATCTTGCTACCAAGCAGGACTTAAGTCCGGTGGGGGAGATTCGACAGAAAAACTGGTTTAAGAAGGCGGTTTTGCCCCTGCTAAAGGGCGTAGGCGAGCACGGCCTGACCGCGTTTCCCGTACACCTGCTTCTTGGATTGTTCGGGATTTAGTTCTTTTTTGGGCGGCGGGAAGCAGCTTTTCCGTCGCTCAGACTCATTTAAATTATTATATATGCTTACGAGATTTTTAAAATTAAAAAATAATATGTTTCGGCAGGCATATCCGAAATATTCGATTTACGATTTGCCTGACAACTCAAATATTTTGGATATCTCCTGCGGAGACGGCGGCTTGCTAGGCTGTTTGCAAAAACATAACCCAAGTTTTAAGCTGTATGGAATTGACATTTCATCCAAGATAATTTTCGAGGCAAAAAAACTTTTTTTTGGTATTAATTTTCAAGAAGCCAGCGCTGAAAATTTACCATATAAGTCCGGTAGCTTTAAAGCGGTTGTCAGTAGCATGGCTTTGCATCATTACAAAAATCCCAAACAAGTTTTTTCTGAAATCGCCAGAGTTTTAGAGCCTCAAGGCCTGTGTTATGTAGTAGATTATGTGCCAAAAAATAAATGGGCACAATGGGTAAACAATTTATGCGGTTGTCATGAGCCTTACCACTTTGAAAAGTATTATACGCGCCAGGAAATAGAAAGTTTGGCGAGTTATAAGGGTTTAAAATTAATTGCGCAAAACAAAATTAATTTTTTTTACGCGCAAACCAGATTGGTTTTTATTAAAAATTATTAACTTACAATTTATGAAAAATAAATTATTAGTCTTTTTGGTAACTTTTATTTGTTTGGTATTTACCGGAATAATTGCCGCAGCGCCTTCGGAGGCTGAGTCGCAAAATAAAGCTGAAAATACAGCAACTTTTTCCAAATTAGCGGATGCTGAAGAAAATAAGCAGGAGACTGTACAAAAAAAAGAAGTTCAGAATTTAGTAATTGACGAAAGCTATGTGCGGAATTTAATCATGTCGACTTTCAACCAAATGCTGTCACAAGGGCTTTTAAAAGGTGAAAAAGGTGAAAAAGGTGAAAAAGGGGATCCTGGGCTGGTTTCAAACAGTATAGATCCGGATATTGTTGGTTTTCAGACCGCTTATATACCGGGAGCTTTTGTTGGCCCCGACGTAGGGACGGTTTTTGCCGCGACTAATTTGTCTTCCGATGTTTTAACTTCCAATAGCGCTAGTTTTAGCAGTCTTGAGTTAAGCGGAGATTTAACCGCTGAGGGCGGGGTGAATTTTTCCGGAGAAACCAGTATGGCAACAACCTCGGTTACTGCCTTGTCCGTATCTACAATAACCAGTCAGTCAGGTGCCTACTTAAGCGAAGGTGGTGATTGGGTAAACGCTTCCAGTAAGGAATTGAAAGAAAATTTGGCCACAACCAGCCCGCAAAGTATTTTGGACAAAATAGCCGGTTTGCCAATTTATACATGGAACTATAAAAATCAGAATCATTCTAATTTTCATATAGGTCCTATGGCAGAAGATTTTTACGAGAAATTTGGGTTTGGTAATTCCAGTACTTCAATTTCTACTATTGATCCCGCCGGAGTTGCTTTAGCCGGCATACAAGGCTTAAATGAACGAATAAAAACCCTGACGGATTTGTCTTGGATTTTAGAGGCATTAAAAAAAATCGGGGTGGAAATTTCAGAAAGTTTAGTTAAGGTTAAAAATTTGGCGGCAAATACAGTTTTTACTAAAAATTTGGAAGTCGGTTCAAGTGAATTACCCTCAGGAATTACAATTTATGATTCTGTTACCCGAGAGCCCGTATGTATTAGTTCTGAAAATAGCAGCCTGAAATTAAGCCCGGGCAAGTGCGGCCAAAATAATTTACCAAAAGAGCAGCCAGAAAACTCGGTTAAGGAAAATGTAGAAAAACCCCCAGTGGAGACACAAGAAGCAATTGAAAGCGCGGTTGACAACAATGTTTCTGAGGTAATAGAAAATGAAAATATTTTAGAAGAAAAAGTTTTAAATGAACTTGAAAATGTTTTGGTAGAGAATAGTGTTGAAAATATTATACAATAAGGTAAAATAATTATATGAATACAATTTGGATATATACAATGTTAGCGGTTTTAGTGGTTAGCCTGATTTCTTTTGTTGGTGTCTTTACTCTTGCCATAGGCGAGCAAAAATTAAAGAAATGGCTGCTTTCTTTGGTAAGTTTTTCTGCCGGCGCGCTACTAGGCGATGTTTTTATACATATTTTGCCGGAAATGGCGGAAAATGGCTGGCCGGAGCAAGCGGGGATGTACCTGCTCTTTGGGGTTGTTTTATTTTTTGCCTTAGAGCGTTTTGTTTTTTGGCACCATTCCCACAGCGAACATGACGAAGCGGTTCATTCTTATACTTACTTAAGCTTGCTTAGTGACAGTCTGCATAATTTTATAGACGGCATGATAATTGCCGGAGCGTTTTTGCTTAACACCAGCTTAGGTATTGCCACGACTTTGGCGGTTGTTTTCCACGAAATTCCCCAGGAGATAGGAAATTTTGCGGTTTTGGTGCACGGCGGTTTTTCTAAAATGAAGGCTTTGTTCTACAATTTTATTTCCGCCTTAACAGCTTTTTTGGGCGCTTTAGTAGTTTTAGCCTTTTTTAAAGGCGAAGGCGCGCCGATATTCTTACTTTCTATTTCCGCCTCCAGTTTTATTTATATTGCCATGTCGGACCTAATTCCGCAGCTGCATAAAGAAAAAAGCAACAAAGCCGCGGTCTGGCATTTGGTTTGGTTTATGCTTGGAATCGGAGCAATGTGGGCGTTGATTATTTTAGAGTAAGAACTATGCGCAAGCATTTAATTATTTTTGTCATATTTTTTTGCGCGCTGTTTTTGGTCGGCGCTGTTTATGTTCAGCGGCTGCCTGAGGCCGAGCAAAAAAATTTTTCTGTTTCAGCCGCCGATATAAGCCAGTCGCCATACCAAGAATTGAGCCGGGCAAAGGTTTTGGAGGTTTTAAAAACAGAAAGCGAAAATTCCAGGCATTATTCAAGGTTTTATCAGGAATTCAGAGCTGAAATTTTAAGCGGGAGCGAAGCAGGAAAAAATATTTTTGTCAGTTACGACGACCAAATATTACAAAACAAAAATCAGGCTATAAAGCAGGGGCAGACTATTGTAGTCGGTAAAATACAGCAAGGCGGCGAAACTGAATATGTTATGGCGGACAGGTACAGGCTGCCGGCTTTAGCGGTTTTGGCCGCCATTTTTTTTCTCGTTGTCTTAATTTTCGGCAAATGGCGCGGACTTACCTCTATAGTTGGTTTGGCTGTAAGTCTGGCCGTGTTAGTTTATTTCATTGCTCCCAATATTTTAGCCGGCAAAAGCCCTTTGCTGGTTAGTTTAATTGGAGGAGGCGGTATTGCTTTGGCGTCTATGTTTTTTGCTCATGGTTTTAACAAGCGGACTTTAATTGCCGTGGTTAGCTTGCTCGGTACTTTAACATTATCATCGGTTATCTCTTATTTTTTTGTTAAAAGTTCTTACTTGTTTGGTATAGGTACGGAAGGAGCCTACTTTTTACAGGCTGGATTTTTTGGCAGTCTTAATATGCAGGGGTTGCTTCAAAGCGGAATTATGATAGGCGCCCTCGGAGTTTTGGACGATATTACTACAGCTCAAACTGCAGTAGTGGAAGAACTGTATAAAACGAATGGTAACTTATCTTTTAAAGAAGTTTTTTTTAAAGCAAACTCTGTCGGCAAAGAGCACATAGCTTCTTTGGTAAACACCTTGGTTTTGGCTTATGCAGGCGCGTCTATGCCTTTATTTTTACTTTTAAATTTACAGAGTCAAAATTCTTTGTGGGCTGTGCTAAACAGCGAATTTTTAGCTGAAGAAATTGTCAGGACTTTGGTCGGAAGCACCGCATTGGTTTTGGCAGTACCTATAACCACTTTTTTGGCAGCGTATTTTTTTACTAAACAAACGACTAAAACATAACTTGCCAAAAAGTTCTAATTCTGATATAATTGTTGTATCATCTTTCGTTTAAGTGTCCTTAGTTTGGTCTTTGTTTAAAAGAGCCCATAAGTTAGCTTAAATAGATTTATATAAGTTTAGTAAGAGTTTAAAGGTGAGGCTCTTAAGAAGAAAGGCCAATATAAAATGGCTAAGAAATTATTCGTTGGGAACTTGCCCTGGTCGGCTACTAATGACGATTTACAGCAAGCTTTTTCCCAGCACGGCGCTGTTACTAGCGCAACTATTTTAACAGACAAAATGACCGGCAGAAGCCGCGGTTTTGGTTTCGTTGAAATGGAAAATGACGCTGAAGCAGAAGCTGCGATAGCTGCTTTAAACGGCACCGATATGGGCGGCAGAAAAATTATTGTTAACGAAGCCAGACCCATGACCGAAAGACCCCCAAGAAGCGGTGGTTTTGGCGGCGGTCGAGGCGGATACGGCGGCGGTCGCGGCGGTAATGGCGGCGGCTACGGTGGCGGCCATGGTGGTGGACACCAAGGCGGCAATGACCGCTGGTAATTCTATTAAAAGTTAGAGTTCAAAACTCCCCCTTTATGGGGGAGTTTTTTTATGGTAAAATGAATTTACCCGCCAAAACTTTGCGCGGGTAAATTACAAAATTTTATTGGTCAGTTTATATTTAACTAAATAACTCTGCCTAAAAGGAATAAGGCAAAGTTTAGGGGGTAAATGCACAGACGTCACAAACACGACATTATAACCATACTCGCGGTATTAGCGCTTTGCGTAAGCGTGTATTTAAGTATTGCCAAAGCTTTAAGTTTAACTGTGCCTTGCGACTTTACGGGCGGCTGTGAGACTGTGCTTAGTAGCAAATATTCGAATTTTTTTGGCGTACCGCTCTCTACCTGGGGGATTGTATATTTTTCACTTATTATAGTAACCTCGCTTTTGGCCAACCACTACCAAAAAGCTAGGCAGGCTTTAAAGTTATTTTTAGGCGCAGGTGCTTTGGGCGCTTTAGGGTTTTTGTCTATCCAGTTTTTTATTCTAAAAGCCATTTGCCAGTACTGTTTGGCTACAGATGTAATCTCCATAGTTATGTTTTTGCTCGATTTAAATATAGAACACAGGCCTTTAGGGGACTAGATTCTGTAATACAAGATATAATTTTAAATTATAGGCTAATTGGTAAATGCTATTAAAACACAGCAGTAAAAGCTGTTGTGTGGTGGTAAATTTGTAATTTTGTAATTTTGTGCTATAATGTTTGAAACGTTCAAATAGTGCAGAAATAAAAATGGACTTAAAAAATTTATCAAACTACTTATGGGTTGCTTTAACAATTTTAGGTTTAGGAAGTATATATTTAATAGTCCTTGGTTATAAGGTAAATCATTTTTTCGCGGATTCAATAGTAGGCAAACTTGTTAAGACCTTGGTACTGGTATTTTTAATAGAGCTCTATTCGTTGGGCATAGTTATTTTTGTTATAATAAAATTTTCTCCCAAATCTATTGTCGTGCTGCTACCGATTGTTATGTTATGGATTATTTCTTTAGGTTTTGCAATATTTGCCATAAAATCTGCAAAAAAAGATATGAGCAGTTTAATTAAATAATTTCCCCCGGCTTTAGGCTAAAAACGCCTTTGCCTGAAAAAATAAAAATTAACTTATTGCCTTAGGCTTGCCAAAGGCAGACAGAGTTTCGCAATAGCGAACCTAAGGTAAATTAAAACTATGTCAAAGAATAATGTTTCAGAGAAAGATCAATATAATCCACGTTGGTTTATTTGGACAATTGTCTTTTTAGTAGTTACAGGTGTTTCATTGGTTGCCTTTATTAGTCTAAGCGGACAGGAAGATTATCAAGGAGTTTTGACCACTCATCGGTCAAAGCAAATTACTCAAAAAAAATAATAAAAAAGTCCGGCAAAAAAGCTGGACTTTTTTATTTATATGTGATATAATGTTATTAACATTTAATAAAATATAGTATAAGCTAAATCAAAATAATTTAGCAGAAAAAATACATTATTTTATTTTAATTTTGAAACAAAATAACAACTAAATAAAAATGCCTAGCTCATTTAAGAGGCTTTTCCTCGTTTGTTTAATATTCGCCTTGCTATTACCCTCAGTAGCAAGTGCTTTAACATTGAAAGAAATAATTCAGGGGTACGACGACCCTAAGCCTAAAGTGCTTGGCGCCACAACAATTAATGTTGTTACTACTTCAGACGCAGCCGCAAATGGCGTTGCTTTTCAGACTGCTATTAACAACGCTCAGTGCGGGGACACAATAGTCCTTACAGCAGGCAGTACTTACAGTACTAATAATCAAGATAATGGTTTTGAGCTAAAAGCTAAAAATTGTTCTGGTCAATACATAACCATACAAAGCTCGAGCATTGGTCAGTTAGCAGAAGGTAGGAGAGTAACTATAGCGGACGCTCAATACATGCCTAAGCTCGTTGCTTCGACAGGTTATCCGGTTATAACTACAGCTAGGAATGCAAGTTATTATAAATTTCAAGGTATAGAAGTCACTAAACCTGACAAGAGTGTTTTTAGTGAAGCTGCCTTAGTGGCTTTAGGTAACTACTATGATAAGTTTTTTTATGATACAGAACGTGCAACCTCTAACCACCATTTTATTTTTGACCGTGTTTATGTGCACGGTCTTGAAGATGGTACAGACGAATATATTGCTTCGTCACGCATGGGGTTCTCGATAGATGCAAATAATGTAGACATTACTAATTCCCGGGTCGCGGGCTTTAGAGCAATTTATCCTAACACCTCTATTGCCGTCGGAAGTAGTGCGATTGGTGCAACTGGTTCGACTGGCGCAGACGATGTTAATATAATTAACAATTATTTGGAGTCTTGGTTTTCGGTTATATTTTTGGGAGGTGGGGCTGGCTGGTCACCTAACAACGCTCTTATTTCAAATTCAAGTGTATCGAATGGAGTCTACACCTCTACTTTTTCTCGCACTCCAAATTTAGATGTAGGGGACATAATCGCAATTAATATTGGACAGTATCACCCAGTAAATTCTAACCTAGAAACTTGGAAGACAGCTAAAGTCACTCAAATAAGTGGCACCACTGTTTCTTATGTACCATATAGCGGAGTTAATTATAGCAGTAGTCCTGACGCGCTCTCTTTGGTGCCTGCTTCTGGTTCCGAGGTGCAATGGGACGGTTATATGCCGACTCGCTGGAAAATCGAAAGAAATACTATTGAAAAAAACAAAAATGTAGTAATAAAGACAGGGCAGCTTTTTAGAGAATTTGGTAAGGGGCAAATAGAAACTAAAGGCTGTCAGGACTGTATTATTAATGGAAATGTTTTTGGCGGAGGAGGAGTTAGTTTTACAATTACTGTACGTAACCAGGGCGGCGGTACTCCATGGTTTAATTTAAATAACTTGCTTTATACCAACAACGTGATTAGATCTGACGCGTTTATGAATGAGTTTGGGGGCTCAAATGTTTTTGGTATGCTTCTTGAAGACAGTATTCATCCGACCGTTGTTACTAAAAATGTTCATATAGCAAACAATTTAATAGAAACATCCGGTCCTCCTTGGATTACACTAGACGGCGGCAGTGGTGTTTACATATACCATAATACTGTTTTAAATACTCAACCACCATATCCAGGTGTAAATGCAGCTTCTGTGCTTGTCTACAGCAACACTCGGCCAAATTCTTTTAGGGATAATATTTATTACAACCGAGAATCTTATGGTACTGCGTGTTTTGCTCCGACTATAAATTCATATGTTTTGTCCGGCTGTTGGGATAAAATGGACAATAAAAATATTAGAATACGTACTGCCGATTCTGCTTCCAAAGACATTTTGCAAAATTTATTCACAACCGATTTTATAGTTGATTCTGCGTCTGAAATTGGTTTTACCGATCCTTCGGTCGGTAATTATAAGCTTTCGTCTTCTTCAATATACAAAGGTCAGGGTAGTGACGGCACAGATCCGGGTGTTAATATGGACCAGCTACTTGCTGCAGTGGCGGGTAATTACACCCCTCCTGTTCCTACACCAGTTCCAACTGTTTCTCCCACCCCCACCCCTTCCGTTTCTCCTACTCCCGTCCCTACCATAACCCCAACCCCCGTTCCTACAGTAGACACCACTCCTCCTGTAGTATCTGCAGTTACTACTTCTAACGTAACTAATACCCAAGCTACTATTACTTGGACTACTAACGAGCCTGCCGACAGCCAAATAGAATATGGTCTTAGTTCTGCTTATGGCGCAGTATCTCCTGTAGATACAATAATGACTCTTAACCATACAGTTAACTTCTCTAACTTAACCCCAGGTATTACTTACTACTATAGAGTTAAGAGTAAAGATCTAGCTGGTAACTTAACTACCTCTGCAGGACAAAGCTTTACTACCACAGGCTCTAGTGTAACTCCAACACCTACACCTACACCAACTCCTACTTCCGTTCCTACTCCAACCCCTACTCCAACTAATCCGCCAGCTGGCGGAACAGGGGAATGGTATAACGCTTCTTTCCTTTACAAAAAAACTATTACCATAAACAAAGCACAAGTCCAAGGAACACAGACTAATTTTCCTGTATTAGTCTCTGTTACAGACCCAGAGCTTAAATCAACATCTAACTCAGGTAAAGTATCATCAATATTAGGTAATGACTTAGTCTTTACTACCTCAAGCAACACTAAACTTTCTCATGAAATAGAGAAGTATGACCCTGCTAATGGGCAGCTCATAGCTTGGGTTAAAGTTCCTTCTATATCTTCTTCTGCTGACACTACACTTAACCTTTACTTTGGTAATTCTCAAGCTACTAGTCAGCAAGATGCTACAGGAGTTTGGGATAGTAGTTATAAAGGGGTGTGGCATTTGAAAGATGGTACAAATTTAAATTTGAATGATTCAACTATTAATGCTGGGAATGGAACTAATGTTTCGACCACAGCTACAATTTCCCCTCTGGGAGGCGCAGCAGCTTTTTCCGGCGCAGGCCAGTACTTTACTTCCGCGGATAGTGATAGGTATAGTTTTGGCAACGGAACTACAGACAGTCCATTTACTCTTTCTGCCTGGGCAAAGCCAACCGATATGAGCGTGGGCGGATCTATAATAGATAAATATGTTGTAACCGGCAACGGAGAATATATTTTTGGTTTTGCCAATAATAATTTATATGGTTGGGTTTCAGATGATTCTGCCGCAGCTTATAGAGGTAGAATTGTAAATGGAGTAAATTCTTTTATTTCAAATGGGGCTTGGTCATATATTAATATGGTCTATGACGGCGGAGGCCTAAATAGCTCAGTTAAATTGTATGTAAATGGAACTCAGAGAGACATAACAGATTTTACTGCAGGTAATTATGTTGCTATGGAAAATGGTAGCAGAGAATTTTCAGTCGGAAGAAATAATGGCGGTTTAGGAGGAACTTTTAATGGAGCAATAGATGAAGTTAGGCTAATTTCTGGAGTTAAAGCTGCCGACTACATTAAAACCGAATACAACAACCAGTCTAACCCTTCTTCTTTCATATCTGTATCATCAGCCTCTACCTATACTCCTCCTGCTACACCAACTCCTACTCCTACCCCCACCCCAGGAGTTACTCCAACTCCTACCATTACACCTACTCCAGTAGTCCCAACTATCCCTGTAGTAACTTTCCAAAACAAACCAGAGACTCCAACTACCACCCCTACCCCCATTCAAACCTTCTCTAATACTACTAATACCAATGCTCTGCGCT
>CAZAED010000030.1:0-10554 GCA_964484145.1 uncultured Candidatus Saccharibacteria bacterium
CGGCTATAGAATAGAAGACATACAAAACCCCTTAACCCGGAAGGTTAGGTATTTAGACAAACTTGTAGATGAACTAGCCAAGGGGAGGGAAATAGAAAAAATATTGCGAGGGTCTTAATTTACAAAATTTAATACAAACCACATGAACATGTTTAAGTCTAGTAAAGAAAAAACAGTGGCAAGCTATTTGTCGGCTGTGCCCAAGAAGAGACAGGAGCTAATGTTTTTTGCATATTGTAGAGCAAATTGGGTAGCGGATTTTTAAATATTTTGGGGATAAATTAAGGAGCAAAAAGGGTGGTGGGGACTTAGGAAGAAGAAAGGTTAAGAGTCATCTTAAAGCTTTTGTAGACCCTAACCCAATACAAAGCAAGACTTTACTTAGCAACTAAAAATGCCTGTTTCATAGGCAAAAATAAGATTTAACTTTTAAAAAACAACTTTCGGTAAACATAAAAAGGAAATAACCAACAAAATCAATAACAGTTTTAGCATTTTGCGATAGTTTATTTTTTGTTATTTTTTTTTAAAAAAACTGACTAAAATTTAAATAGAAAAAAATAGCTGTTTCATAGTTTTTTTACGTAAAGTATTTAAAAAAAATGCATTAAAAAGTTTTAAAAAAGCAGTGTTTTTTTAACACAAAAAACAGTAAATTTTTTACAGAAAAAAAAGCTTAAAATTGGCGGTAAAAATCTATTTAAAACGCTATAATATATATAGGTTTTATAAAATATTTAGAAATAAAAATTTGCTTGGTTTTTGGTATTAGTTTCGGCTAGGTAAATGCGCAAAACAAAACAGTCAAATAAATATATTTTATTAACCGGTGTCTTACTCCTTACCGGTCTTTTAGTGTTTTCTAAACCTTTTAAGTCTTATGCCTCGGACGAAGCAAACGATGTTAGCGCTGTGCAAGACAGTGGAGTTCAAGAACAAGCTATCCAAGATCCGCCTGCAGAGCCGCAAAGCAGCCCGGAAATTTTACCAGATCAAACAGCAACTCAGTCGCCTGACATAACCCAAGCTGTAGCAGAACCAGAGCCCACTCCTGTTGCCACGACTACCGACGAAACTACTTTAGCACAAGAAAATATTTCTAGCTCCACCAGCACAGTTGAATCGACCAGCGCCCAAGCTAATACATCAGAAGCACAGGAAAATATTTCCACTCCTACTCCTACTTTAGCTGCGCAAGAAAATTCTCTGTCTGAAGAAAATATTTCTAACTCTACCACATCGCCCGAGTCTGTTAACACAGAAACAGGCACGGCCGGAACTTTAGAAGCAGACAAGCCCGCGCCGGAAACAGAAATTCTTCCAACAGTTGTGGAAGAATTTACAGGAAGCGGCAAATTGGTAACTGTTTCTATGAGTCAGGAGCAGGAGGCAATAAAGCCCGCGGTCAACGTTCCAGTTAGGACAGCCATCCCGGAAGTTTTTAAGGTCGGACAGGAAAGCAGTATACAAATAAAATGGCAGAACAACGGCGGACAGGTTATGGACTTTCAGGCATTTGACGATGACGAAAATGGTTACATTGACCACGTCGCGTGGGTAGTCCCGCACTTGTCGACCCAGACTTTTGAAATAATTTATATTTCAAAATCACTTTTGTTAGACGCGCAAAAAAATACCATTGCTGACATACATGAGTTGGTAAAATTTATGGATTCAAATTATGCTCATGTAACGGACGGACAATTTATTCGGGTAACGTTCGATACTTTTCTCGACAATGGAAACGATATTACTTTGTTTGCAAAGCCTACTGTAGATGGTAGCTCTGTAACAGTCGAAGTATATACAGTCGATGGGGAATTTATTGCTGTATTTCCTGTTATTACTCAAGACGGTAAGTATAGAATAATTTTATCTGGGCTGACTGCTCCTTTAGAAACATTTGATTTGAAAATTATTGGAGATCTTACTATTGATCAAGTTATTGACCCGGTCACTACAAGATATTGGGTAGGAGCAGCTGGCGCAAATTGGAGTAGTACATCAAGTTGGTCTGCAACGTCCGGTGGCGCAAGCGGAGCTTCTATTCCTGATTTTGAGTCTAATGTTATTTTTGATACAGGTTCAAATGGTGCAGTTATAGATCAAGCTTTTACCATAGGATCGCTTACCATTTCCGGATATACAGGGACTATCACTCAGAATGCAAATTTAACAATTACAAATTCCGGGGGGCTGTCGGGGAACTATGCGCAAAACTCCGCGGCAACTTTTACTGCCACAACTCCCGGAACAAACACATTTTCCGCTACCGGAAGTTTCTCGGTGAATGCGGGCACATTCCGTCGTTACACCGGTTTGGGTATAAGCACAGATCCATATATTATATTCGACGTATACGGTTTGCAGGCTATGAAAACTGCAACTTCAAGTTCATTTAGGCTTAATGATAATATTAACGCAAGCGTTACGTCTGGTTGGAATTCGGGATCCGGGTTTGTACCGGTTGGTGACGGTCCTGTAAATAACTTCTCCGGTATTTTTGACGGTAACAATTTTAGCATAAGTAATTTATTTATTAGCACTTCTACTGTAAGCTATGTTGGACTTTTTGGGTATTCAACAAACCTTATTAAGAATGTATATCTTTCTGGTTTATCTATTAACGCAACGGGTACTGCAGGGACAGTTGGTAGTACTGGCGTAGCTGGATCAGATGGAGCTTCGCCTACTGCTGGAACTTCCGGAGGCGCTGGTACTGCTGGGGGCGTTTTATATTTAGGTGGAATTATTGGATACAACACTGGAATAATCACAAATGTTGGAGTGGCGGGAAGCGTTACTGGTGTCGGAGGTGCTGGTGGTGCTGGCGGAAACGGTGGTGCTGGTGGAAACACTACCACTGGTACTAATACTGGAGGCGCGGGTGGCGCGGCTGTAAGTAATGCTGCAGCAACAGGAGGTATTGCCTATGTAGGGGGTGTGGTTGGTTATTCACAACAAGGCAGTATTACGACTGCTACAAGTAGTGCAACAATTATTGGTATTGGCGGAGCAGGAGGTGCGAGTGGTAATGCAGGAAATGGGGGTAACGGATCTGTCACTGGGGTTGGAACAGGTATTGGTGGCGCGGGTGGAGCAGCTGGAGTTGCTGGCGCTGGAGCTATTGCATACGTGGGAGGACTAGGTGGATGGATACAAACCGGAACAATTACCTCATCATTTTCTACAGGAAATGTTACTGCTATTGGTGGTGCTGGTGGCAATGCAGGAACTTCAGGCACTGGCGGTAATGCAGGTACAGGTGGAGGTGGTTCCAATATTGGTGGTGTTGGTGGAGCAGGTGCTGCAGGAGGTGCTGGTGGTGTTGCTTATGCGGGTGGGCTTGCCGGAAACAATTCAGGAACTATTGAAAACGGAAGTTACGCAACAGGAGTTGTGCAAGCAACGGGAGGTACCCCTGGTAATGGTTCAGCGGGGAGCGCGGGCGGAGCTTCTGCCGCAGCCTCTGTGGCAACAGCTGCATCTGGCGCAACCGCGACCGGAGGCGCAGGTGGTGCGGGTGCAATTGCTTACGCAGGAGGACTCGTTGGACAAAATAATATTTCAGGAATTATTTCGGGCGAAACTTTAGAAGTTTACGCAAGTGGCGCGGTAACTGCAACAGGATCTGCGGGAAAAAATGGCACAGCTGGTGGCGCTGGTGGCAGTGCTTCACTCACTACTTCGGGCACTGGTGGCGTTGGTGGCGCTGGAAGCGTTGGTGGCGCTGGTGGCGGAGCATATTCGGGCGGCTTGGTAGGAATAAACAATGGAGCTATTAGATATGCAAATTCTACGACCGGTTTAGTTACTGTTATTGGTGGTGTCGGGGGTGTTGGTGGTACGGGGGGATCCGGTGGTGCTAAGGGGTCTGCGGGAACATCGGGTGCCGGAGGCGCATCTGGTACTGGTGGGGCTGGCGGTACCGCATATATTGGTGGTGTTGTTGCAAGTAACGCCGGTGTTAATGCATTTACATATTCTACAAATGCTGTTTCTGGCACAGGTGGTGCTGGTGGGGCGGGAGCCACAGGAGCGGCGGCTCAAAATGGTCTTGCCGGTATTGCTGGTGGTACCGGAGGTGCGGCAGGAGTTTTATATATTGGAGGAGTTGCGGGTAATAGCACATTATCAGTTAGAGAAAGTTATCATACGACCGGCAGTGTTGTTGGTACGGCTGGTGCCGGAGGTGCGGCTGGTGCCGGAGGTGCCGGAGGTGCGTGGACCGGAGGAACTCAAGGTGCGGCTGGAGTTGCAACGACTGGGGGTATAATTTATGCCGGAGGAGTAGTCGGTCACAATACTGGAACTACAATTTTCGGTTCATATTCAACAAGTAACGTAGAAGCAACGTCTGGCGCCGGAGGTGCTGGCGCAAATGGCGGTAGTGGATACACACTCGGAACAGGTGTTGCTGGTGTTGTCGGTTCAGTAGGAGCTGCGGGTGGTATTGCGTACGTGGGTGGTGTTGTGGGCTATCTTAATAACGGTGAAATTGAAAATTCATACGCGACAGGCAATGCCACTTCAACAGGTGGTGTTGGAGGTGTAGGAGGTAATGGTGGCAACGGTGGAGCGGGAACTTCAAGTACTGGTGGCGCGGGGGCTGCCGGTGCTGCGGGTGGCGCAGGTGGCGCTGCATTTGGCGGAGGAATAGCAGGTCAAATTATTTTGGGAACAGTAACTCAAAGTTACAATACGGGTAATGTTGTTGTTATAGGTGGCGCAGGTGGCGCTGCTGGAAACGGTGGTACTGGCGGAGTTGGTGGGACAAATTTTGCAGGGGGTGTCGGAGCTGCTGCCGGTGCTGGTGGTGCTGGTGGTGTCGCTACGGCGGGCGGTATCGCGGGGCAAAGCGCTGGTGTGGTTCAAGACACTTCGTATTCAACAGGCGATGTCACAGCAACAGGTGGTACAGCACAAGTTGGTGGCATCGGTGGTGATGGAGGTGCTTCAACAGGAACATTTGTTGGCGCGGGCGCAGTTGGAGGGGCTGGTGGAACTGGTGGAGCCGGAGCAATTGCTTATGCTGCTGGTCTTGTTGGTAATAATACCAATACAATAATTAATTCATATGCGAGTGGAACAATTTCTTCAATTGCGTCTGTGGGAGCAAATGGTGGTGCAGCGGGCCTTGGCGGTAGTAATGCATCTGGTGGATCATCGAGTACTGGTGCGGCTGGAGTAGCTGGTGGTGCTGGTGGTGCTGGTGCAGTTGCTTACGCAGGCGGTATAGCGGGTCTTAATACCGCTAATTTAACTGATATAGATTTTGAAACCGGATCAGTCACATCTGTCGGTAGTAATGGCGGAGTGGGTGCAACAGGCGGTGCTGCAGGGGTTGGTGGCACAGGAGCTCTTGGTGCAGCTGGTGGTACAGGAGGTGCTGGTGGTTTAGGAGCTATCGGATATGCAGGTGGAATTGTTGCATTTAACTCTGCGGGTGCAGTGAGTCATGGTCATGCGGCTGTCGCTGTAGTGGCGACGGGCGGCTCTTCATCTGCCGGAGGCACAGGAGGTGCAGGAGGCGCTGGAGCTGCCGGTGGAGTAGGTGGTGCAGGCGCTGGAGTAGGTGCTGCTGGTTATGCCGGCGGACTTATTGGTATGAATACCGGTAGTGTTCATAATTCACATGCGACCGGGGATGTTTCTGTAACGGGTGGCGCGGGTGGCGCTAACGGAGGTGGAGGGCTTGGTGGCAATAGGGCAACATCTGCCGGTGGTGCTGGTGGGGCAGCAGGTGCTACTGCGACAAACCTTGGAGGCGTCGGATATGCCGGCGGACTTGTTGGATTTAATTCTACAAATGGAAATGTGCAAGGTTCTTATTCAACCGGTAATGCAACTGCTACCGGAGGCGCTGGTGCAAATGGTGCCGCAGGCGCAAATGGAGGGACATCAACCGGTGCGTTTACTGGAGGCACTGGTATTGCGGGTGGTGTCGGCACTGTTGGCGGCGTTGGTGCTTCGGGAGGACTAATTGGTTTTAATGCGGGAGTGGTTGCTTCAGATAACTACGCAAGTGGTAATGCAACTGCTACCGGAGGCGCAGGGGGTACCGGTGGGGCAGCTGGAAACGGTGGCGCAAGCGGCGCCGGTGTTGTTGGTGTAGCCGGTGTTGCTGCGGGTGCGGGTGGAGCTGGAGGCGCCGCTTATGCCGGTGGAGTTATTGGAAACAATAGCTTATTGGGTACTATTATAACTATTTCCAACGCGACAGGAACAGTTTCTTCAACTGGTGGTGCGGGTGGTAACGGTGGTACGGGAGGTGCCGGTGGTGCGGGTGGAAGTTCAACGGGCGCAATCGGCGGCGCTGGTGGTGCCGGCGGCGCTGGTGGTGCCGGAGGACTTGCGGCAAGCGGCGGAGTGGCGGGCTTAAATGTAGGAGTTGTTCGCGATTTAACGTATGCTATTACAACTGTTAGTGCAGCGGGTGGCGCGGCGGGAGTTGGTGGAGTTGGTGGAGCCGCAGGGGCATCTGGAAATATTGCTGCGAGTGCCGGGGCTACCGCCGGAGCAGGTGGTGCAGGTGGTGCAGGTGGTGCCGCCTATATTGGCGGGCTCGTTGGTGATAACTCCGGTGTTATTGAAAATGTTGTTGTGACCGGAAGTTTATCTGCAACCGGAAGAATTGGTGGCGCGGGGAACGTGGGGGGCGCGGGTGGAAATGGATCGCTTGGAACCGGCGGTCATGCTGGAGGTATAGGAGGTGCCGGAGGAAACGGCGCGTCTGGTGGCGCTGTGTATATAGGAGGGATTGTTGGACAAGGCAACGGAAACATTTCAAACTCAAGAGCTACAGGTGGCACCATAACTGTTACAGGTGCTTCTGGTGGAGTTGGTGGAGCTGGATCCGCTGGTGGTGCCGGTGGTTCGGGAAGTGGTAAAAATGGAGTTGGTGGTGCTGGTGGAACTGGAGGAGCTATTGGTCCCGTGTACGCAGGAGGCGCAATTGGTTTTAGCTCACTCGTGTCGGTGTTAATCGATACGGTTTTTTCAACAAACAATGTCACGGTGACGAGTGGCACGGGAGGTGCGGGTGGTGCAGCTGTTGATGGAGTAAATGGTGCAGCAGGAAGTGTGGGAGGCGCCGGAGGCGCTGGCGGAGCTGTTGGTATTGCCGTGTATGCAGCAGGTCTTGAAGGGTATAATTCCGGAGCAGGTCAAATAATTAAAGATTCATACGCCACAGGGACAATTTTAGTTACCGGTGGTGATGGAGGCATTGGACAAGTTGGTGGTGCTGGTGGTGCTGCAATAAGTGCAGTTGCTGGTGGCGCCGGTGGCGCTGGTGGCGCTGGTGGTGCTGGTGGATTTGCGTATGGAGGTGGTCTGGTTGGATTTACAAACACTGCAGTTTCAATCGACTCATCATTCGCTTCTGGAAATGTGACCGTAGTTGCAGGAAATGGAGGTAATGCGGGTGCGGGTGGCGCGGGAGCAACTGGCGGTGCATCACAAGTTGGTGGCGCCGGTGGCGCCGGTGGTGCTGCAGGTCTTGGTGGCGCGTCTTACACCGGAGGACTCATAGGTTTTGTGACGACAGGAAATATTTCTCACGCTTCATCTACTGGTGCGGTGGCCGGTACATCTGGTAATGGTGGAAATTCTGGTGCAGGTGGTGCTGGTGGCGCGGGCGGATCTTCTTCGGCGGGTACGGCGGGAACTGCAGGAACTACGGGTGGTGCAGGTGGCGTTAACTTCACTGGCGGACTGGTTGGAGATAATACCTCGCATATTTTATATTCATATCATGTTGGTGGAGCAGTTACTGCAACTAGTGGTAATGGCGGCGCTGGTGGCGGTGGTGGCGCAGCGGGGGTGTCAGGAACAATTACTAACGGTACCGCGGCGACAGGTGGTGCTGGTGCTGCGGGAGGTGTTGGTGGCGCAGTTTCAGTCGGAGGTCTTGTGGGAAGAAATGGGGTTACCGCACTTTCCGCAAGTATTTCCAATTCATATGCTACAACAAGTGTGACGGCGATTGGCGGTAATGGTGGTGCCGGAGGTGTGGGTGGTGTAGGCGGAGATGGTTCAGCCGGTACTAACCATGCGGGTGGTGTTGGTGGTGCGGGAGGCGCGGGTGGTGCCGCTGCAGTAACTCTTGCTGCATCGGTGCAGGCCGGAGGACTCGCTGGTCAAAATGTTTTAGGAACTATTACAAATAGTTACGCAAAAACAGGAACGGTAATAGCAACAGGTGGAACAGGCGGTGCTTCTGCACTAGGTGGTACGGGAGGCACTGGAACAGGTACTGCACTTAACGGAGTTGGTGGAGCTGGATCAAACGGTGGTGCTGGCGGAGCTGTGTATGCAGGTGGGCTTGTTGGGTACACTACTGGTGTGGTTGAAGATGGATCTTATTCAAAAACAACACTTACACTAACAGGCGGCGCGGGCGCAAACGGTGCAAGTGGTATCTCAGGTTCATCGGGTACTGGTGTTGCTGGAAGTGTTCCAGGCACCGGGGGTGCTTCAGGAGTTATATACGCCGGAGGTCTTGCGGGATACGCCACTGCAGATGTTATTTCTGCTTACGCCAGCTACGATGCTGGTGCGGGAACAGGTAATATCAACGTTACAGGCGGAACTCCGGGAAATGGTGGTAATGCTGGTAATGGTGGTTCAGGAAAAGTTGGTGGAAGCGCAGGTGGTGCAGGTGCAGTCGCGACCCTCGGTGTTGGAGGTGCATCTTCCGGTGCATTTGTCGGCGGTCTAATAGGATTTAGTTCTGGTGTTATTACATCATCATACGCAGATACACTTTCAATTTCAGGAACAGAACAAGCTGGTGGAAGTGGTGGAAGTGGTGGAAGTGGTGGAAGTGGTGGTACGGGAGTTGGTGCATTTAACGGCGGTGTGGGTGCGGTTGGTGGCGCGGGAGGCGCTGGTGGTATTCGTGCATATGGCGGACTGGTTGGTGATTACCTATCAACACTAGGATCAATTCAAGATACTTCGTATTCAAATGTAAATATTTCTGTGACTGGTGGCGCGGGTGGAAATGGCGGCGCCGGTGGCGCTGGTGGAACATCGGGAGCGAGCCAGTCAAGTGGAACAGCAGCTGTTGCTGGTGTTGGCGGCGCCGGTGGCGCGGGTGCTGCGACGTATGGAGGAGGATTAATTGGACGTATAACTGGTACGACTCAAGTAATGAGAGTTTCAAATGTGTATGCCATAGGTAATGTGAGTGTTACTGGTGGCACAGGTGGTGCTGGTGGAGCTGGAGGTGTTGGCGGTGATGGTTCAACTGGAAGTTCTACTCACGCAGGAGCTACGGGGGCTTTAGGCGGAGTTGCCGGTGTTGGTGGTGAAGCAGATGCGGGCGGACTAATTGGTCTTTCTAACTTAACCACCGGTTCTATTGACTACCTTTCTATCTATGCAACTGGCAGTGTTAGTGCAATTGGTGGAAATGCAGGCACGCAAGGTACTTCCGGTGCAGGCGGCGCTTCGGCTTTAAGTGCTACCGGTGGCGCTGGTGGTGGGGCGGTGCTCACTCCTACGGCAGGAGGGGCGGCATATGCCGGTGGGCTTATAGGTATTCATAGAATAACAGCAACACCTGCGGGCAGTAGTATTGCTAATTCATATGCAACTGGAGTTGTTAGTGCACAAGGCGGAGTCGGTGCTGTTGGTAACACAGGTGGTGCGGGTGCCACTGGGGGAACAATAGGAGGAGCAGGAGGAGCAGGAGGAGCATCAGGTATTGGTGGTGAAGCAAACGCTGGAGGACTCATTGCCCTTACAAGTGTTACAACAGGATTTATTCATTACCTAGATAACTATTCTATTACCGGGTCTGTAAGTGCAACAGGAGGAGTGTCAGGTGCTGGTGGAAGTGCGGGTAGCTCAGCTGCGGGAGGATCAGGAGTTGGGGGTGCAACAGGCGCGGGTGGTGCGAGTGCTGCAGGAGGCGCCGCGTATGCTGGCGGACTAATTGCGCAAACAACAAACACTGCAAGTAATAATTTACAGATCACAACAAATTATTCTACGCGAGCAGTGACTGCGACGGGAGGCATGAGTGGTAACGGAGTAAACGGTGTTGCGGGTGGCGCTGGCGGTACTGCCTCTATTGG
Source organism: uncultured Candidatus Saccharibacteria bacterium (assembly GCA_964484145.1). Taxonomy (GTDB): domain Bacteria; phylum Patescibacteriota; class Doudnabacteria; order UBA920; family UBA920; genus JAEUSF01. The sequence continues at coordinate 10,086 of CAZAED010000030.1, forward strand.
CGGTGTTGGTGGGGCGGGAGGCGCAACTGGAGCAGGTGGCGCAGCTTATGCCGGTGGACTTGTTGGTTCAAACGGAACTGCTGCTGGAGCTGGTGGTGGAATCATTGAAAATTATTCATACGCAACAGGAGCAGTGAGCGCAACAGGAGGAGCTGTTGGAACTCCGGGATCTGGGGGAGCGGCAGGCGCAAGTAATAGTGGTACCGCGACAACAGGGGCAACGGGTGGCGCTGGTGGCGCAGCCGGAGCGGGTGGCGCAGCTTATGCCGGTGGACTTGTTGCAAATAATGCGGCAACGGGAGTTATTTTAAATTCTTACTCAACAAGTACGGTAACATCACTCGGACAAACTGGTGGAACTGGTGGTACAGGGGGTACTGGTGGTAACGCATCAGCAAGTACAGGCATTGGAGGAACGGGTGGCGCTGGTGGCGCAGCCGGAGCGGGTGGCGCAGCTTATGCCGGTGGA
>CAZAED010000031.1:0-8424 GCA_964484145.1 uncultured Candidatus Saccharibacteria bacterium
GTTTTGTTGATGCTTTCTTTTAAATAAAAGATCAAGAAATACTAAAAAAAGAAAACTTTTTAGCTGCCGCTCAAACTGTAATACAATTACTTAAAGAAAACTCAGGCCCAGGTTCTGCTTTTGGCACTATTTTGAATATGCAGGTTCCGGTTGGCCAAACCGCTAGCGAAGAGACAGACTTAGAAAACTATGTAGTAGAAAACTCTGTTCATGTACCAATTCTACAAAAAATTGTTCTTTTTTTCAAAAATTTAACAGGCATGCACAGCCCGAGCCGGCAAAGTAAAGCGCCTTTACCAAAAATTTCTGCGAGCGAGCGTTTTGCGCAAATTAAAGGCGCGGGTGGAAAAATTTTACGCGGAGCGCAAAACGCTTACGGCGACTTTTCTGGCAAAATAAAAAACGCAGGGCGGGTTATTTCCCCCACACAAGTTAAACAGTTTTCCCCGGCAAAAAAATATTTATTTTTTGCAATTATTATTTGCGTAATATCGGCCGGATTAATGATCTCCGCAGCCATTTACAATAAAAACGTTAAGCAAAAAAGAGCTGCGGTAGCCGCGAAACTAAAAACGGTTAAAGACACTTTAAACCTAGCCGAGTCTTCGTTATTGTATAAAGACGAACTTCAAGCCAGAACCTATTTTACGAATGCCCAAGCACAAATGCCAAAAGAAGCGGAGCTTTTTTCTGAACAAAAAGAAACCTACTCTTCGTTAGTTAAACAGTTTGCGGATTTTAAAAATCAAATTGACCACAAAACTAAAGTTGAGCCGGAAAATTTAGGTAGCTTAGCCGAAGGATTAGAGCTAATAAGCCTACCCGAATATTTAGCAGTTCAGTCTGGTAAAAATTTAGTTTCGTACGACAAAAACTTAGGAAAAATAGAGGATGGTAAATTAAAAACAGATTTAGCAATAAACGCGGTAGTTGCTATAAAACCCGGACTTGCAGCTATTTATAGTGGCGAAACTTTAAACACATGGGACTATAACTTAGGCACTACAGGAGCGCCGTTAATTTCTTCTGTGCCTTCTAAAGAAAATTTTGTCGGTCTTGCCTACTACCCAACAAATTCCAGAGTCTATTTAATAGACAGACAAAAAAGCCAGCTCATAAGCTTTTTAGTTAACAAAGACAAACTTCAAAAGCCTGTCGTAGCGGTCAGTGACCCTGGGCTAAAAGAAGCGCAAAGCATTGCAATAGACGGCAACGTTTATATTTTAACCCAAAATGGTATAAACAAATTTGCGGCCGGCAAACAAAGTGTTTTTACTATGCCCTTTTTGTTTGACACTTTTTCCGGACCAGGAAAAATAATTACTCAAATTGGCTGGCAAAATTTATATTTATTAGATTTTTCTCAAAAACGAATACTTATAATAAATAAGCAGGGTGAGTTGGTTAAAATTTTGGTCAGCGACACTTTTACTGACCTAAAAGATTTTGCCGTAGACGAAAGCCAAATGACTATTTGGATACTAAATGGAAGCAGCTTGCTTAAGATAAACTATTAGCTTCAAAAACCTACGAATAAGCAATAAGAGCGCTTCTGTAGTTTTCCGCAGTGTTATTGTAGAGTTTGTAAAAATTCGTTCACTATAGATTCTACTTCTGTAGTGTTTTTTGTTTCTAAAAGTTTTGCGCGAAGTTCGCTTGCGCCGTCAAACCCGCTGGCATAGGCTTTAAAATGCTTGCGCATTATTACAAAAGACTTTTGGCCGCCAAGTTTTTCTTGGAACATTCGGGCATGTTCAAACATAACGCTTAGACGTTCTTTTACAGTTGGCTGATAATTATCTGCACGGAACATCCACGGATACCCAAATGCACCCCGTGCTATCATAACCCCGTCACAACCGGTCTGATCAACTCTTTCTAAACCCTCTTCCCTGCTTTTAACATCGCCATTGCCAATAATTAAAGTTTTTGATTGTAAACCGTTTCTAACATCTACAGCTTTTTTTACCTCAGCCCAACTAGCAGGCACTTTGCTTTTTTCTTGCTTGGTTCTTGCGTGCAAAGTTATAGCCGCTAAATTATGCTTAAGTAAATGAGCTATCCAGGTTTCGGTTTCGGGCTTAGAATATCCGGTTCTAGTTTTTACAGAGACCGGCAAACTACCAGCGCCTTTTATGGTTGCTTCTATAATTTCTGAGGCCAACGATGGATTGCGAATTAAAGCCGCACAAGCGCCAATGCCAATTTCCTTGTCTTGCGGACAGCCCATATTTATATCTATGCCGTCAAACCCCATTTTTACCATAAGCTTGCTTGCCTCGTAAAACTTTTCCGGGTCAGTCCCCCATATTTGTGCAACTATCGGCCTTTGGTTTTCTGTGTACCCCAAGTCTATTTTTAAACGTTCAAAACCCGTAGGATGCAAAATTCCGTCTACGTTTATAAACTCAGTGAACATAACAAACGGATTGTAGTTACGGGTGACGGGTAAAGGGTGACGGGCAGCACTCGTAACTCGTAACTCGTAACTCGTCACTGTTTGCCCGCTATATTTAGCAAACATTTCCCTAAACACCACGTCCGTAACTTCTTCCATAGGTGCTAAGCAAAAAATAGGTTTACCCAACATATTCCAAAAATTGCCACCGATACCGGAAACATCTAAATTCGGCCTATTAATATATTGCACTTGATCTTTCATTAAAAAAGGAATTCATTGGGTTTATTAAGTTGTTGCCAAAAGTTTGACATAAACGTAATTATACTTAAAAAACCGCCCTTTTTCAAGGACGGTTTTTATTATAGTGCTATTTATTACACTATTTGATATTTGTTGGTAGATCCTCCATCCCAAAAAATTGGGACTCAGGATCAACTTAAAATAATTAAGTCTAAAATTATTTTAAGTTGACTTTAGCACCAGCTTCTTCCATTTTCTTCTTCATTTCTTCAGCCTGGGCTTTAGCAACGTTTTCCTTAACTACTTTAGGAGCGCCGTCTACTATGTCTTTAGCTTCTTTAAGGCCAAGACCGGTAATTTCGCGTACAACTTTAATTACGTTAATTTTGTTCGCGCCGGCTTCGGCTAATTCTACGTTAAATTCAGTTTTTTCTTCAGCAGCGGCTGCACCAGCACCTGCGGCGGCCGGCATAGCACCCATCATCATAGGAGCTGCGGCAGAAACGCCAAATTTACCTTCTAAAACTTTAACTAATTCGGAAAGTTCCAAAACAGAAAGCTTTTCAATTTGTTCAACTAAAGCTTTGAACTTTTCTGGAACTTCTACTTTATTTTCTTCTGACATTGTTGTATATCCTTTCATTTAAGCATATAAGCATTAAAGCATTTAAGCATAACCTAAGTGCAGTGTGTTTATATGTTTAGATGTTAAAATGTTTAAATGATTATTTTGCCGCTACTGCATTAAGCACATTAATTAAGTTTCTTATGTTGCCGGCAAGTACGTTTACAAAACCGGAAACAGGAGCGTTAATTGTGCCAACCAGCATACCACGAAGTTGGTCTTTGCTTGGTAAGTCTGCAAGCGCAGCTACCTGAGCTTTTGCTATTACAGAATTATCTACCACGCCTTCAAGTACATTTAAAGTCTTAATTTCTTTAGCTAAGGCTTTAATAACTCTAGCCGGAGTGGTTTCGTCTTCTGTGGAAAGCGACATAATTACCGGGGTTTTGTAGTCCGCAATATTACCGCTTACACCGGCCTCTGCCAAAGCTTTTTTTACTAAAGTTAATTTATAAACTTTAGAAAAAACGTTTTCTTTGCGCAAAGTAGCACGGAATTTAGTAATGTCTTTAACCGTGGTGCCCTTATAGTCTGTAAAAACTATGGACTTAGCGGTTTTAACTTTACTCAAAAGCTCTTCTAAGTCTGTGCTCTTTTGTTGTTTTGATTTAGACATAAATTTATCCTGATCTACAGATGTATCCGGATCTACGGATACCTACAGATCGTAAAATCGTTCGACCTTTACTGTTTAAATATCTTTTGAGGTAATAATAAAACTCGGGCTTGCCCGAGTGAAATACTTATAAGCTTACCAGCTTACTTGCTGGTTTGCTTTTATATATTCCTCGGTGGGCTTACCCCAATTACTTAGGATAAATTAAGATCTTTCGATCGCCAACTGTCAATGGATATTAAACTAACAAAATTATAGCATAATAGCCATAAATTCGTCAAATCTGAGTTTTTTATAGCATCTGTGCTATCTGTGTTATTAGTGCATCCGTGAATATTTATTTAAATAAAAACTTCGGCAAATAACTAACCATTGCGGCCATTTCGCGAGTGTAGTAAAAAAGCAGTTCAGAGGACTTATAATAGCCGGAATCCGGGCTGCTATAGTAGACTTTTTTAAAGCCCAAAGATTTAGCCATTATTACGCTTCTGGCTAAGTGATAGCTGTCGGAAACTATAATTATGGACGACGCGTTAGGTAGTTTCTCACGGGCATTTTTTATATTTTCATAAGTAGTCCCCGCTTCTTCGTCTAAAATTAAGTTAAGCGGGTGGCTTGTATTTTGGTCTAGTATCCTTTGCATATTTTGCGCCTCGGAAATATATTTACTGTTTATACGCCCGCCGGACAAAATTAAAACTGGAGCACTGCCTTGTTCATAAAGACTTAATGCCTCCAAGCTGCGATTTCGTATAGCCGGTGTGTTTATAGCCGCGCCCATAATTATTATGGCATCTGCTTTTTCTACGTATGGAGACTTAATTGCGAATCCTAAAACCACAGCAGCGTCCAATAACACAAAACCGACCAAAACAAATAGGCTTATTTTAAATATCTTTTTTAATCTCTTTCGCATCTATTTATTTTAACACATTCTAAAGACAATACATCATCACGCAAAATCAAACGGAGATAATTCTTGCCTGCCCGCCAAAGCTTTAGCGGCGGGTCATTTATACTGTGTTATAATATGCATATGTCCGAGCAAGACTTAAACAAAAAAATAGAAGACTACTCTGCTCTAGCTAAAGAAAACCCCAACATAGACGTAGGACTGCTTATGTCTACTGCTCTTACCAACGAAGACAAAGCGCTTTCTGAAAAAAAATCTTACCGCTGGCCCTACTTAATAGCTTTAGGACTTCCGCCCTTTGGTCTTTTATTTGCTATAAAATATTATTTAAGTGGTGACGACCAAGACAAGAGCGCTGCCAATATTTGTGTAGCCTTAACTGTGGTTTCAATTTTAATGTTTTACGGTTTTACCAGAATTTTATTTACCTCTTCCAGTACAAGCGTTGAACAAATTCAGCAAATAAAGCCTTCCGACATAAACCAAATTTTGCAATAGTTTACTATAGATATGTTTTTTAAAGGTCAAACTTTGACGTTTTTTTTTGTAATAAAATAAGCCGCTTACTGTATAATACTATGGTTATGCCCCGTAATACAACTTTCCATATTACTTTAGAGTTTGGACTGTGTTTCAGGGCAAAAGCATTCTTCTGCCCACAATAAGTGTGTATTAATAAAATGGAAAGATGATATACGGGGTATGACTGAAAATATACAAACCGACGAGAATTTAGCAAAAATGGTTCAAAAGGGCGATACTGCGGCTTTTGGCGAGCTGGTTACCAGGTTTGAAAAAAAACTTACCCGCTATGCCAAACGCTTTTTATTTGACTATAACGAAGCTGAGGACTTAGTCCAGGAAGTTTTTTTAAAAAGCTATACCAACATTCAAAGTTTTGACACAAGCCGCTCTTTTAACGCCTGGATATACCGTATTGCCCACAACCTTTTTATAAACGAAATAAAGCGTAAGGGTAAAGAACCGCTGCCCTTTTTTGACCCTGACACGCTCTTTCCCCACCCTGTAGACGCACACAAGGCAGACGACGAAGTAAAAGAAAAAGAGCTAAAGGAAATGATGGACAAGTGTTTAAACAAATTAAAGCCAAACTACCGTGAAGTAATGGTTTTATACTACTACGAGGACTTAGATTACCAAAAAATTTCAGACATTTTACAAATTCCGGTTTCAACAGTTGGCGTTAGGTTAAACAGGGCAAAGAAAGAATTAAGAGATGCGTATTCCAAACTTTATCCAACATAAGTCACTGTAGCGTGCCCATTTATGGCGAACAGATAACGCCGATAAATCGGCATTACAAAAAATATATGACAGATCAACCATCAAACAACTCTCTGCAAGATAAAATCTTGGAGGCTATAAAGTCCGGCGAGGTAAAATCTAAATCCAAATGGTATTTTTACGGCCAGAGCGCGGCTTTAGCTATGGGTTTAATTTTAACCGGCCTAGTGCTGTTGTTTTTAGGCAGCTTAATTGTTTTCAGTCTACAGCAAAACGGCGCGGTTTTTGTGGCCAGTTTTGGCTTTTACGGCCTTAGAATTTTAATTATGTCTTTGCCGTGGGTTTTAATAATTGCTGTTGCAACACTGCTAGTTTTGCTTGAAAGGTTGTTAAAACGTTACAAATTTAGCTACAAACAGCCCATGCTGTATTCTTTTGTGGGCATTGGCCTACTTTTTACCGTCGGTATTATTTTTATTTCGCGCGTTCATATTCACGAAGAACTTTTTGAACAAACTAGAATGCATAAAACAATGCTTGGCGAACCATTTTACCGCCGCTACGGTATGCCCCCTAAGGGCGACGTTACCCAAGGCATTGTCTTTTTAGTCAATGAACCGGGCTGTAAAATTATGACGCTGTCAGACGAAGAACTGCAAGTCTTAATAACCTCTAAAACCAGGCTCCCTTACAATTACAATTGCACGGTGGGCGATGCAATTATGGTCTTAGGTCCCAGGGACGAAGACTCTATTAACGCTCTTGGCATAATTAAAATAAATAATATATTCTACAAAACTTTCACTGTCCCAACTCCCCCAATTATGACGCAGCCACAGATTATTCAATAACATACATTTAATCACAGAACCATTCCGAGTGCGGCCGAGGAATCCCTTTAAATTTTTATACGATCCTTCCCCCGCATCAAGTACTAGGTCTGAATAGTACTTTTTAAAACCTCGATGTTAATCGGGGTTTTATTTTTTTCCCTTATAAAAATATTTTTGTGAAATATTTTTTTTGCGCTACGGTAGTAAGGTGTGAGAGGCCTCAAAAAAATTAACTAGATTCAGCGTCCTGTCAGCGTTAATATCAGCGTGTAATCAGCGACAAAGCTAATAAATATCTCACGCTTAAAAAAATTGCTGTCAGATGCAAAATCACAAAAGGAAAATTTACTATGGAAAAACAAAGTTGGATGAAGAAAAAATATTTCGCCTATGTAGGTATTCCGGCTTTTGCATTCGCTCTAGCCGGAGCGGGAATTGCTTCTGCCCACGGCTTTGGTATGAATAACCTTACTCCGCAGCAAATTGCGCAAAATCAAACTGACCGTTTTACTAAACAGGCAACTTTACTGGGAGTAAGTGTAGACGAAATTAAAGCCGCCTGGGCCAAAGGCCAAACTATGCAAGAATTAGCCACAGCAAAAGGCATAACCGCCGAGCAGCTAAAAGCTAAAATGCTCGCTCAAAGGCAAGCCGACCTAAAAACACATTTACAAGCCTTAGTTGACCAAGGTGTAATAACCCAAGACCAAATGAACGCCCGCCTTCAGTTTGAACAAACGAACTCAAATAAAGGCTTTGGCAAGCGCGGTATGCGTGGAATGGGTATGATGGGCCTCTAAACGTGCAAAACACGAACATAACAACGTGTAGCGTGCCGATTTATCGGCGATTAAAACTCCCTGTCATTTCGGAAAATTTTTAGTAATAAAATTTATCGGAAATCCAGTAATTTACTAACAACATCTCGAGCAAAATAAACTAAATATACAAAAACCCGAAGCTTATGACTTCGGGTTTTTGTTATTTTATAGATTATAAATTAGCCTACCAGACCAATTGGTGGTAAAAAAACGAATTATTTTTTGCTTATAACTTCCCCATTCTTAACCGTATAAATACAATCAGCGCCAACCATTTGGCATTCCGGGTCATTTTTATTTTCTAGCGCGACTTTGGCTTCCCAATTTTTTCCCTCGCTTGAGTAAGTATAAAAATCTTCCGGTTTTGCGTTCGGTCCATTGCCAATTGTTGGAATAGACGTATCACAATTTTGCCCGACTATGGTTTTATATAAAACCGAATTATATTTATTTTGGTAAGTAATTTTTTCTTCACCTTGAGTAGGTAAAAGTTGCTTATTGGCTTTTAAGCATTCCTCTAATAAACCAGGAATGTCATTACGTAAAAAAACTTTCTTCCGAAAATCGGAAACATTAATTTTAGACAAATCATTTGTGCCCACTTTAAAAGTCTCAAGCATTTTATTTACACTGTCGTCGCCCGTGGGTATTATGCAATTAATTTCGTAAAATCTTCCGGCCGTTGTAAATATTATAGTTTTTTCAACTCCCCCAGATATATAATGCGATT
>CAZAED010000031.1:8434-10424 GCA_964484145.1 uncultured Candidatus Saccharibacteria bacterium
AATTAAGGCTTCGTTACCTGCAAACATGCTTCCTACAAAAAGCGGGGTGGATTTGTAATTTTTAGCCTGACTCAGTCTACTTTGGGAATAGGGATCATTTGCATTAGTAACGGTAACAAAAACGCTTGGTAAAGTTGCCTGAAACCCGTCTTTAAAAAATAAATCTTTAACAGCAAATTCATCTGATGGCTGCAATGTACTGCCATGCTCCCATTCTTTAGGAAAAGAAATCTGCCAACCGTCTTCGGGTTGGGTATATGTCGACCAATCCTTTACACTGCTTGAAACTTCAGCCGGAGTTGGGGTTGTTTTTGGTGTTGGCTGTTGGTTTTTGGCATGATTAACTACAATTGGCCCTAAATCCTGGGGCTGGGTTAAAATATAATATGCCGCAACAAGCCCGCCAGCCACCATAGTTAAAAGTAAAATCCAAAAAGAGCTTTTTTTGTTATACCATTTTGAAATTACAGGCGGTGCCTGAATATTTTGGGTCGACAAATTTTCTTCTGCCATATTTTTGTTTCTTTTTTAAGCTAATTTGTCTTATTGTAGCACAAAAACTATTTCCTATATAGTTTATGTGCGCTATAAATAAACCAAAACGCTAACATTCCCAAAGTGTTTGCCAACAAATCCCACCAGGTATCGGCCGGGGTTAAGCGCATAATATGCATTTTAGTTAAGGTAAACTCAAACAATTCATTGGCCACCCCAAGACCGCAGGTTAAAAAGTACATCCCAACTAAGTCAAAAAACAAGTTGTGCGATAAATTAAGGGCATTTCGCAAATACACCCAGACAAACCCACAAAATACTCCCCCGCCGACAAAATGCGTTACAAACTGTGTATTTTTGCCTTCTATTAAAGGTGAAGGTAAATACCATGAAATGAAAAACAAAACCGCGGCAAAAAACAAAGGGGTGCGGGAAACGCTTCTGCCGCCGAATATTTGCAAAATTGGCGGCAGTAATAAATAAATTACCAATGGAACTGCTACAGAAATTATTGTAAAAATCATATTTATTTAATTATTGGCTTATACAAACCCCAAGCCTTGGTCCAGGCTTTGGTTTTGTAGCGAAAGAAAAAATGTAAGACGACAGAAACAATAAGTGAAATAAGTAAAGTATAAAGGGTAGATTCTAAACCCTTCCAAAAATATAAGCCAGCAAGCAAAGGAATAATTATAGAATACTTAACAATTCTAAATCTCCTACTCTGCCCATGCACCACCACATATTTTTCTTTTTCTAAAGTTTCTTTAAAAGACATTGGATTATCCTAATAATATATATTATAGCACTTTATAAAAGACCGTGGACTGGATTTTTTTCGCGGAATATCATATAATATATGAAGTCTTACCACGTATTGGGGCGTAGCCAAGCGGTAAGGCACGGGCCTTTGAAGCCTGCATTCCCAGGTTCGATCCCTGGCGCCCCAGCCATTAAAAAACTCAAGGCACGCTTTGAGTTTTTTAATTTAATATTGCTTGAATATGTTATAATTACCTAATGAAAAAATCGCAAATCGCAGTATTTGTTGCCGTAATACAGACCATACTTTTTACGGCGTATTATTTTGTTTATAAAATTTTTACTATTGTTTTTAGCATAACAGACGCCGGTCATATTTTTTGGACCAGATTAATATTTTTTTTACTGTCCATAAGCTTTATGGCGGCCACGCTGGTTACTTACAAATACTATGGCTGGTTTGGCCGCTTGTTTTACCAAGCAGCATCTATACTCTTAGGCACCCTATACTGGCTAATTTTTGCCTCATTCTTAAGCGCAGCCCTCTATATATTAGACCTAAGGCTAGCGCCTGTTTTAAGCCAAATTTTAATGTTTGGCGCCCTGTTAGTTAGCCTATACGGCGTTATAAACAGCCACAAAACGAGGGTTACCCTCATAAACATAAAAATCCCTAATTTACCCTCTGCTTGGAAAAACAAAAAAGCTGTAATGGTTGTACATCCAAGCATGA
>CAZAED010000032.1:0-2010 GCA_964484145.1 uncultured Candidatus Saccharibacteria bacterium
AAACAGCTTCGCCTTTAAACAAATGCGGTCCGTCTGGCCCGCCGCCGTTATTGGCTGAACTAGAGAGCCCGTAATTCTGCGCGAGCGGGTCATTCATACGGTTAAGTAGTAAATACCCCACCCCTCCAACTACAGCGAGTAAAAATACCCACTGGGCAATAGACTGAAACGGGTGCTTGTGCCACCTGGCATACATCCCGTCCTTTTGCATAAGCTTGTCGTGTAATCCCATATGTTTATTTTTTCCACCAAGGGTGGATCCGTTTTTGGCGGAAATTTTTTTTCGCATTAATTTATAAATTTAATTTTTATTTTATTTTATTTATTATATCACTAAAAACCACTTGTAAATATTTTTGGGTTAACAACATACATCACCCCGGCAATAAAACCGGCAATAAAGACAATAGTTATCCCCAGCATCCAAAATTTTGCCCTAGTTTTACTAATAAACGCAAAACGCGAACTAATGTCGTCTGCCACAAACTTAACTTCATTCTCAACGTAATTGCGCGTTTGGCTACTTTGGGTATTTATTTTTTCTACTCCAATTAGTGCTCTAATAATATCACCCTTAGAAATTATGCCCAAAAGCTTATTGCCGCTACTTACAACCGGTATTGGGTCTTGTTTCAAATTCGCGATCTTAACAGCCAAATCTTTAATTTCCATATCTGGGACTGTAAAATAAACTTTAGAATTCATTATTTCCCGCGCGGTTATTCGAGTAATTCTATTTGCCTCATAAGGCAACCCTTCAGATTTTGAATTTGCTACAAATTCCGTACTTTTTAATAACTGCCCGTACATGGGCAAATAAATTTTGTGGTCGCTGGAAAACAACTCATTTTGAGTAATTAGGCCTTCGGTTATACCGTACTCATTAATTACCGGTACTCCTTTTAAGTTATATTTATATAAAAGTTGAGCAACCCTATCTAGTAAAGTATCGGTTTTTACGTTTATGACCTCGGTGGTCATAAAATCTTTTACTAGCATATTTTTGTTTCAGAGGTTTTTAAGATTAAACTCATTATACCACAAAAAATACTAAAAACCAAAATTTAAACCAAACACCCTGGCAAACAGGCTAATTACCGGTAAAAGTATTCTATTTAATAAACCTGTATACAAAAAAATTATTACCAATATAAAGCCATATTTTTCCATACCAAGTATCCAATTCATTAAATTATCCGGTAAAAAACTGGCTAAAATTTTACTACCGTCAAGTGGCGGAATTGGTATTAAGTTAAAAGTTCCTAAAACTATATTCATTAAAATTACTTGGCCTAAAATTGGTCCGGAAATACTATTAATAACCCCTAGCTTAATTGGTATTACGCACAATGCTGCGAGCAAAAAATTACTCAAAGGGCCGGCAAAACCGACTAGTGCCATACCAAGTTTTTGGGGTCGTAAATTGCTAAAATTAACCGGCACTGGTTTGGCCGCGCCAAAAATTATGGGCGAGCCCACAGCCAAAAGTAAAAATGGTAATAATATAGAACCGAACGGGTCAATGTGCGGAATTGGGTTTAAAGTAATTCTGCCCTCTTCCCTTGCCGTGTCGTCGCCAAGTTTTTCCGCCATAAGCCCATGAGATACTTCATGAACAATAGCCGAGAATATGAGAATTACAAAGGTAATGAGTATATCCATAGAATAATTTAAAAGAATGACAAGATTGATCCAACCGTCGCTAGAGCTATGGTGGGCAAGCATGAATGACAAGATTTAAGTGCATTAAAATCTTGTTCAATCATTTAAATCATTTAACTCTTGTCAATCTGTCCCTTGACCATTATAACAAACTGTGATAAAGTATGTAAGTTGTGTTTATATCTTAAATCTTAAATTTCTATATGCCCCGAATGTGCGCAGTATGCGGCAAAACTTACAGCCGTACCATAAAACGCTCCCACTCTATGAGGCCGTCTATTGTTAGACTGCTTCCTAATTTGCAATACTCGGTCTTTGACGGCCAAAGAGTAAAAGCCTGTACCCGAT
>CAZAED010000032.1:2020-10287 GCA_964484145.1 uncultured Candidatus Saccharibacteria bacterium
ATTAAAACCAAGGCAAAAGCGAAATAAACTTCTCATAGTAAAACCGCCCAGCAAAGGGCGGTTTTTTGAATTAGTTCCGCATAAATTGTGTCACAATCTCGGCGGTCTTCCGCCTTTTACTCTTTCACAATTTTAGACATCATAGTTTCCTTCATGGCCGCGGCTTCTACCGGGTTCATTTTGGAAATTTCTTCTCTTTTGTCCTGGTGAGCTGAATTAACATGGTCATTTATTTTTTCTAAAACCTCTTCTTCGGTTTCGCCCTTAGCAACAAAGTCGCAGTTAGGCATACCTAGGCTTGCGCAAGATAATGAATACATAAATTTTCCTTTCTATTAATACTCTACTTTTGCGACCCATAGTTACAGTCTATCACACATAGCAAATAAACCATAATAAAAAGAACAATCTCTGCGTCCGAAAAATTTGCGGATTTTGAAACCGTTCTAATTTATTGACTCAGCGTTTAATTAGTTTTTCTTCTATCAGCGACGAAACAGCTGCCTTAAATTACATAGGCGGTTGCTTTATTGGTACAGAACTACTAGAGGAGTCTCCCGCCATAGATGCACCAAACAAACCAACGGCAAATACTAAATGCAGCCAATTATCAGCTGTGTTTATTGTTACTAAACCTATTAACTTTTGGTTCGTGCCCATTATAAAACCTAAAATAGCAATAAATAAATAACCTACTGCGACAATTTTCATGGTAACAGAACCACTCTTTGTTCCAAGTAGTAGTATTACACCTAGTAAAATATGGACTATGTTATGAACAGTGTCAGATATAAAAAACCCATTACCCCCAATTATAGAGTTATTTACAAAACCCAGTAAGCCAATAAGAACAAAAACTAAACCAAATATCCTAGCTAATTTTTTAGCCATATTGAATATAAATTAATTTACTATTTTATTTTATTTACTCACTTTAGAGTAAAGCATTTCTATAATTATATCAAAAATGATTTTTAATACTGCATTATTCTGCTTTTTTTGCAAAACCCTACTTGTTTAGGCGGGTTAAAAATTTATAGTTATATTATTTTTAAAATCAAATCCAAAATGTTGGATGTAGAATAATTTTGCATTCTAAAATCCAAATTCTGCATTCTGATTTAGTGTCCAAAAAACCCTCTTGCCATGCTGTCCGGCAGCATTACCAGCGTAGCTTGATGTTCTTTGCAAAAGTTTTTTACTTCCTCGTCCCTTACTGAACCCGATGTAGCAAAAATGGTTTTTATGCCGGCTTCTATTAAAACTTTGGGACCGTCGGTAAAAGGAAAAAAACTATCGCTATAAGCGGCTGAATTTTCTATATTATGGCCGGCGTCTTTAGCTCTTTTTATGGCAAGCTCACAACAACTTACTCTGTCCTGCTGGCCTACACCATTACCAATAAGCTGACCCTCTTTAGCCAAAGTAACTGTATTGCTGTTAGAGGTAGAACCAACCGCCCAAGCAAGCAGTAAATCTTTTTGCTTACCGGGACTTAAACTGCCGGAAACATTTAGAGAAGACGAAGTAAAGTCTAAAATAAAATTATAATTTGGCTGTTTTAAAAACCCGCCCCTTACATACCTAAAACGCGTATGTTGGTCAAGCGAAGACTTGTTCGCCGCTCCCAAAGCCTTGTTAACTAAAAACCTGCACTTGTCACCTTTACGCTTAAGCATTTCTATGGCCGACGTGCTAAACGAAGGCGCAATAATACCATCTAAAAGCCTACGCTGCCCTTCTGGCATTTTATGAGTTAAAAGCACTTCAGCTAAATCGTCATCAATTTCAAAATTTACCATAATAACGCCCCCAAAAATTGCCCTTAAATCTCCTTCCAAACATTTTTTTATAGCGTCGGTCGGGTATTCTGCCACAGCTGCGCCGCAAGGGTTGCCGTGCTTAACGCCCACGGCTATTCTCGGTACTTTGCCAAAATTTGTGTCAAAGCCAGCGGCAATATGAGTTATGGTCTGAAGCAGTCGGTCTACATCTGCCAAGTTATTGTAACTAGGAGACTGTCCGGCCATAAGCTTAAAATTCGAAACTGATAATTCATCGCCGCCGCCGTTTAAAAATCCAGCCGGCACCTGCCAGGCATTTTCCCCATACTTACTTTCTGTAAAATTGTTAGTAATAAAACCGTCAATTTTTCCTGAACT
The DNA here is from genome assembly GCA_964484145.1 of uncultured Candidatus Saccharibacteria bacterium. Classification (GTDB taxonomy): domain Bacteria; phylum Patescibacteriota; class Doudnabacteria; order UBA920; family UBA920; genus JAEUSF01. Next base: position 4,183 of record CAZAED010000032.1, read on the forward strand.
GTGAAAACGCGCAGAAGTTAAGCAGTAATCGGCCACTATGTATTCCGCTTTAGCTGCAAGTGATGAGATAAATTCTTCTCGGTCTTGCTCTCCATCCCTTAGCCACTCTATAACGCGCTCTCGATCCGCCGGGTCACAAACAACTATTCTTCTGCCTTTTGCCGCGCTTCTAAGCATGGTCGGCCCGCCAATGTCTGTTTTTTCAATTACAGCATCCGTAGCTTTTTCACCACTAATTTTCTGATTCTCTAATTCTCTAATTTGCTGTTCTAAAGGGTACAAATCCACACACACTAAATCTATAAAAGGTATTTTTAAGTTTTCTAACTCCTTACGATCCTCCTCGATATCGCGGGCAAGCAAACCCGCATGAATTTCACGCGACAAAGTAACCACTCTATGACCAAGTATCGCGCCGCCTCCAACTAATGAAGCAACATCAGTAACTTCTACTCCGCCTTCTGTTAAAGTCTTAGCCGTTCCCCCACTTGCTAAAATTTTAAACTTAAGTTCGGTTAACTCTTTAGCGAAATCTACAATCCCCTCTTTGTTATAGACAGATAATAAAGCAGTTTTTTGCATTAGATTCTTGTCATTTTTTTAATTCTTGTCATTTTTGTCATTCCATCTTTCCAATCTCTGTCCAAAATTGACATTGTTAGCGCGTCATAAAATTTATTACCAAGTTTTGTGTACTCTATTTTCCTTCCCTCAATTTTAAACCCAAGCCGTTTATATACTTTTATTGCCCGTGGGTTGTAAGAATAAACGTCTAAATCTATACGGTGAAATTTCAATTTCTTAAAACCATAGTCGATAATTAGCTTTGCCGCTTCACTACCATAACCTGAATTCCAATATTTTTTGTCGCCTATAACTATACCAAAAGTAGCGCGCCTATATATTTTACTTATTGAATCAAAAGATGTTGCTCCAATGTGAGTTCCGTCCAGAGTATCTACGCAAAAATGTAAACTGTCCTTCATTTTTCCAGCTAAACGGTCTTTTATGTACTTCTTTTCGGCTTTTAAAGTTAGTGACCTATAGTTTAAAAATTTATTTACTTCCTTGTCATTAAACCACTTAACAAAACGTTCGGCGTCTGTAAGCCGAATAGGTCTTAATATGACTTTTTTTCCTTTAAGTATCACCTATTTATTATAGCATTAAAACCTTACTCCCATTTTATTCAAGCCCTTAAATACCAACTCCATAGGCAAACCAATTACGTTGGTGGTGTCGCCTTCTATTCTTTCTATTAAATTTAAGCCCTTGCCTAAAGGACCATAGCTGCCGGCTTTGTCCATAGCTTCGCCTGTGTCTAAATATTCGTTTATATTTTTGTCTGAAACTTTTTTAAAGAAAACCTTGCTTTTACAAAACTCGTTAAATACTTTGCCGGTATTAGCGTCTATAACCGCCACGCCGGTAAAAACGTCTTGGGTTTTGCCGCTAAAACTTTTTAATGTTAAAAATGCTTCTTTACGGCTCTTAGGCTTACCTATGGCTTTACCCTTAAACGAAACTATTGTATCTGCCGCCACAATTACAGAATTTTTATATTTTTTTGCCGCGGCCTTAGCTTTACCCAAAGCCAAGAACTTTACCAGTTCCGAGTGGCTTAGGTGTTTATGCAAAACTTCTTCATAGCCTGAATCTACGGCTTTAAAATTTAAATTAAAAAGCTTAAACAGCGCCCGCCTTCTGGGTGAAATAGAAGCTAAAATAATTTGATTGCTCATATAGCAATTATATCAAATAAAAACCGTCCGCCTCAGCGGACAGATTCTAATAATTTACGTTTCAGTGGTCGGGCTGCAGGGAATTGAACCCTGTCTACACCCACCCCATGGGCGCGTACTACCGGTATACGACAGCCCGATCACTAAAAAACAAATTGTCTGATTATTTTAGCAAAATAAAACAAAAAAAAGAAGGCCTCGGGATCAAGACCTTCAGATAGGTGCACGTCGCCCAACCTGCGGGGACGCTCTACCCCGGACGTACTCCAGAAATTTTTTACGCTCCCGGAGTGGGTGGTGAGGGGGAGACTGACCCAAAATCTGCTCGTGCTCAAAAGCATAGCTTGTAGCTAGTGTCCCAATAACTACAAGCTGCTCGTTACTCGGGACCGTCTTGTATCCAGCCGCTGCCTGAATCAATCTCGCCAGCTTCTCTTCCAACTCAACGAGGTTTTGGCTATTGACATTGACGGGGGCGTGAAACCACATAACCTTTGGCATTACCGTTGTTTCTCCTTGAAATGGCTAAGTATCAACAGGCTCCTACCTTGCGCATCAACCTCATAGCGATAGCAGTACGTTACGCCGCCCGTGCTTATCCTTTCTGAGTCAAGCACAGTCAGCGTGAATTTAGTTAGCAGCGATACATTCAGCACGATTCTGTTCCCAGGCTTCAGGACCTGAGGAGTGATCTCCGGCATATTTACAAAACTATGGATGTCTCCAAACATAAAATCCTCCATTTTCGATATGCGCACTGTTTCAGCGCCCAAAAGTGCGGCTAAATTTTAGCCGGGCTTTTGGAAAATGAAACAAATTTAAAACCCCTCCGGCAAGGAGGGGTTTAAATTTAAAGTAAACTTAAACAGCCGCCTGCCGATCAGGGGTAATAATAACTATAATAAGGCTGTTTAATTGGAATTTCATAACTTATGAATATATTAAATAAAAATAAAAATGTTGTCAAATATTTAAAAAAGTGAGCGCCCGGATCACTTTGTTTATTACTTTGTACTGGTTGGTACTAGGTAGGTTAACAAAGTGATGGGCGCTCGAGGGAAGAGCTTAGTATGATTACGAAACGAGATAAATAAAAGCTCTTTTTTGGTTTTAACTTCCTCCTGGAAGTTTTTTGTGTACACCGGATGCAGTTTCCGGGGCAAAATTGGGGTAGGGCGGATCGAGCGATGTTCGAGAGGCCGTGGTTACGGTCATTTGGGGACTCTCCCCGCCCATAAAATTAAGACGCGGTTTGAACAGTTTGTGCGGTTTGCACCGCGGTTTCGGGGACTTTCAGGGGCTCTGTCAAAAGCAACGTAAAACAATCTTTACAGAGCTTTAGAGAAAACCCTCCTGATATAATCACCGGGAAAACTTTACACCTTGAGCATAGTTCCGAACTCTGCAAATTGCTCATTCTCTTCTCCATAATTTCGTTGCGGACTTGTACCAAGATATTTGTCCGCAAAATTTTGTTCAAACTTTTAAACAAAATTTTGTAGAAATATCATCTACCCCACAAAAAACCCGCTTCTGGCGGGATGTAGTGTTTGTTTTAACTTTTTTAAGTTTACATTTACACTTTTTCCCGCTCGCTCAAAACCACGGCCTTAATAAAGGTCGGGAGGCAGGAAATAAGATGTAAATTAACTTGGTTCATATTGGTTGTATATTAGGGTAATGCTTTAAGGATGTCAAGAGAGATATCCACAAAGGAAATATAAGATGTAGGATTTAAGATGTAAGATTTTTAAGAGTTACTATTATTTTTAATTGTGCTATCACGAGTGCTGTACATAATGGCTGTAATTTCATCAGCTTCTTTTAACAAAGATTCAACTAAACTTGCTTGCATCAACCCTGACTCAATTATCAGCTCAAGCCAGAATACGCTTTCGTCGGACTCTTCAACGACAATTCCTAATTTTGCAATAAATTCTGCTTTAGATCTCGCTCTGCAAGCAGCCCTATAATTTGCCGCCACTGCTGTTGCGGATCTAAGTAACTGGTCGCCAATTACTTTACTGACGCTATTTTTTGGCAATGACTGAACCAACCTTATAACTCTTAATGCAAATATTTTTGTTCTTTGTTTAAGTTCCTGCTTGTCCATATCTTATTTCCTATATCTTACATCTTATATTACTAGACTGTGAGATATCCCCCATTCCCCTGCTGCTGTTGTTCTGCCATTTTATGGACTATGTCATTTAGCTCTTCGTCGCTATAGAATTCTATAAGTATTTTTCCAACCTGTCCCTGGCGCTGAATTTTAACCTGCGCGCCTAGTTTTATGCGAAGTTCAGACTCTAGTGCCATAAGCTTTGGGTCAGGCGCTGCCGCGTCCATACTGCGCTTGGTGGTAAGTTCCCTAACTTTGCTTTCCACCTGCCTTACGGTCCAGTTTTCCTCCATTACCTTCCTAGCCATTAAAATAATTTTTTCGCCGTCTATTAAACCTAAAAGCGCTCTAGCATGGCCTTCGCTAATTTTGCCGTCTATAACCAAGCGCTGAACTTCTGCGGGTAAGTTAAGCAAGCGTACTGTGTTAGCCACAGCCGGACGCGACTTACCTACTTTTTTAGCCACCTCTTCCTGAGTTAGGCTAAACATGGTCATTAGCTTGCTGTAAGCAAGCGCTTCTTCTATAGGATTTAACTCTTGGCGCTGTATATTTTCTATTAAAGCAACTTCCAATTTAGTCTGGTCAACCATTTCTTCCTTAATAATAGCCGGCACGAACTTAAGACCGGCAAGCTGACTTGCCCTAAAACGCCTCTCGCCTACTACTAATTCGTATCCGGTTTCTGTTTTAACCACTACTAATGGCTGAATAACCCCATGCTCTTTTATGGAGTCAGAAAGTTCTTTAAGCGCCTGGGCTTCGAAAGTTTTTCTGGGCTGGAAAGGGTTTGGAACAATTTTATCTACCTCTATTTGGTCTATTCTCGCGCCTTCGTAAGAAACTTTCTCACTTATGCTTTCCATTGTAGGAAGCTTAGGAGCCGGCTCTTTTACTTCTTGCGGGGCGCTTGGTAATTCCGGCAAAACAGGTGCAGGCGCAATGGCGGGTTGCGCGGTTGGTTGATAGGACTGATAAGTCGTATCGGGTATATTAGTCGCATTAGGCACATTCAAAGGCACCGGCGCTGCTAAAGGAGGCTGGGTGTTTAAAGAATCTAAAGACTGAATTGTAATATTTGGCTGAATACCGTCCATAATTTTATTTTAAAGTTACTATCTTAAGCAAATGGTGGCCAGGGAGGGAGTCGAACCCTCATGCCTTTCGGCGCGCGATTTTGAGTCGCGTGCGTCTGCCATTCCGCCACCCGGCCTTCATTTGATTAAGATATATCTTAGTTAACCTGTATTAGATTCTAGCAACAAAAGCCATAAAAATCAACCAAATACTGGCCAGCGCGGCACCAGCAAAAATGTCTATTGTGTAATGGTATAAAAGCTTTACGCGGCCATAGCTGGTTAATACGGCAGCTATAAATGCCGCTAGGCCTAATAAATAAAACCCGCTAAAAGCTAAAAAAAATGCTGCGTAAAACATAACTGCCGCGTGAGCAGAAGGAAAACTGGCTTGCCTAGTTTCCAAAGGAGAACCAAACAAAAGTGAGTGAGGTGGAATGACCCCTTTTACTTGGTAGGGCCTGGGTTTTTTGTAAAAAAAATAAATTAACTCACAGACCGCCCGCAGTATTATGCCGCCTAAGGTAATAAAAATGGCGGTTGGATAGTCTTTTATAATTAACAAATAAATTAAAACGGCGAGCCAAAAAAACACAGGCAATTTTATAGCCAAAAAAGTTTTAATTGAATTAGAACTTATCATCGTGAAAAAAAACCTGATGTAGCGTGACCATTTATGGGCAATATACCAAGCATAGGCACCAATAGATCAACGCGCTACACTACCTAGAAAAATAAACAATTAAAATTAAAGCAGCCAGAACAAAACGGTACCAAACAAATATTTTAAAGTCATGTCCGGCTAAATATTTAAGCAAATATTTTATGGACAAAAACCCAAAAACCGCGGAAGTAAAAAAACCTACAGTTAAGGTCGGCCAGGAAACTCCCAAAGTAAAGTCTTTTATTTTTAAAAGTCCTGCGCCAAAAATTATTGGTACAGACATTAAAAAACTAAACCTGGCGGCATCTGCCCGCTTAAAACCTAAAAACAACCCCCCGCCAATCGTACTACCGCTTCTAGAAACACCCGGGATTATAGCCAGTGCCTGACTAAAACCTACTATAAGTGCGTCTAGCCATTTTATACGGTCTAAATTTTTATTTTTGCTACCAAAATAGTCTGCCGCCAGCATAACCAAACCAAAAACAGACAATGTAATAG
>CAZAED010000033.1:0-10082 GCA_964484145.1 uncultured Candidatus Saccharibacteria bacterium
ATTTACAAAAAAAGTTTAAAAATAATATTCATTAAAATGTCAAGACACTATTGAATTTAAATAAATAACAAAAATCCGATATATTTAAGATGTTTTTTAGACAAAAATTATGTCAGAAGAAAAAAACGAAGAAAAAGAATATTTAGTCCCGGGAAGAATAAGCCTTGAGCAGGTACGCAAAGAACAAAAGGAGCTCAAGGAAGCAAAGGACGCAGCCAGAATAATGCCAAAAAGCAAAAAAGTTCTAAACGCAATGTCCATGTTTAGCATTGCTACGGATTTTGGCCTTATTATTGCTTTGCCTCTTTTAGTTTTAGCTTACGTAGGCAAATGGCTGGACAATAGATACGGAACTAAATACTTTATTTTGATTGGCCTAGTGCTTGCCATGTCAATAAGCATAATGGGAATTTATAAACAAATTAAAAGATTTAAGGAACTATTAAAGAAATGATGTTAGTTTTACCTCCGCTTGCGGCGGAAACAATGTTCACAATTGGTAATTTTCCTATTACTAATTCATATATTAATTCGAGTCTAGCCCTTTTAGGGTTTTTGGTGTTTGCTATTTTTGTTCAAAAAGCGGCAAAAAAGTATTATTCAAGGTTAACGGCGCCTAAGGGGATTTTGAATTTTACCGAGGGACTCCTTGAGTTTATGCTCGGATATTTCGACCAAGTGACCGGGGATAGAAAAAAAAGCTACAAATTCCTTCCGATTGTCGGTTCTTTCTTTTTATTTATTGTAGTCTCAAACTGGATGGGGCTAATGCCCGGCACTGGTTCAATTGGTATTTGGGGTCTGCACCATGGAAGCGTAGAGCTTATTCCTTTGTTTAGACCGGCTAACACGGACTTAAATATGACCCTTTCAATGGCAGTAGTAGCGGTTATGGGCTCTCATTTTTTGGGCATTGCGGCAATTGGTTTCTTTAAATACGTAAACAAATTTATAAAACTTGGAGACTTGTATAAAGCTATAATCTCTTTTAATCCAGTTAAAATCTTGGTCGCAATAATAGAATTTTTTGTTGGTTTAATTGAAGTTTTTTCCGAAGTGGCAAAAATGGTTTCGCTGTCTCTAAGACTTTACGGAAATATTTTTGCCGGTGAAGTACTCTTAACTGTTCTAGCATCAATGCTTTCACTTTTTTTACCGCTGCCATTTATGGGCTTGGAAATTATAGTTGGCCTCATACAAGCAACAGTATTTTCAATGCTCTCGCTTGTTTACTTAAACCTAGCAACAACTGAAATTCATCACGAAGGAGCCCATTAAACTATTAATAATTATAATTAAGACATTTTAAGAAGACTTTAAATAAACAAAGTAAATAATAGTCTATCGAATTATGTCAAAAGGAAATTTATGGACGCAGAAGTAATAACAACACTATCTAAAGCTGGAGCAATAGCTATAGGCGGTATGATGCCGGCTTATGCCATTGGTAAAACTGCCAGTAAAGCTATGGAAAGTATTGGCCGAAACCCGGAAGCAGCCGAAAAATTGTTCGTCCCAATGCTTCTTTCTTTGGCCTTCGCCGAAGCTATTGCGATTTATGCGCTAGTAGTCGCCTTTACCTTGTAAAGATCTGGGTATCTGCGGAAGTTAAAACTTCCGCAGATACCTCTACTAATATCAGTAAATATCAAAATATATTTATTGATATTAGTAGGTATTAAGCAATTAAATATTTAAATTATGATAGAATTGAACATTTTAATCCCCATTGCCCACGCAGCTGAGGCAGTAGCCACAGCAGAAAAAGAAACCGGTATTGTCGGAACTTTAGGCATTAACTGGAAACTATTTTTGGCCCAATTAGTAAACTTTGCAATTATTCTTTACATTTTAAGACGTTTTGTTTTTTTACCTATTTCAAAAAAACTTGAAGAACGAGCGGAGAAAATTGAAAAAGCTTTGCAGGACGCGGAAGAAGTAGAAAAGCAAAAAACAGAATTTGAGGAATGGAAAAAGCAGGAAATGTCTAAAACCAGACAGGAAGCGGCGGATATTATTGCTAAAGCCGAAACAGATGCGGGAGTTGCTCGGGAAGACCTAATGAAAAAAACCAAATCTGACCAGGAAAAAGTAATTAAACAGGCAAAAGACCAAATTGAGTCAGACCAACAAAAGGCCCTGGCGCAAATTAAATCTGAAGTTGCAGATTTGGTAACTTCAGCTACAGAAAGAGTCTTAAAGAAAAAATTGGATGACAAGCATGATATGGAATTAATTAAGAAAACCTTAGAAGAACTAAGTACGAAAAAAAGCAAATGAAATTAAGTCCCAAACAATACGCAGAGGCTCTATTTGAAGCGGCGGCTGAAACCGCGCCTAAAGACCTGGATATTATTTTAGACCGCTTTGTGAAAATTTTGCAGGCAAACGGCGATTTAGGGAAATTTCCGGAGATTGAAGCCGAGTACAAAAACATAGAACGCGGGCAGAGTGGTATTTCGGAAGGCAAGGTTACACTCGCTATGGAACATAACGCCAAAATTTTAAACGATCTAAATAAAGTTGTTTCAGGCAAAGCGGAATATAACACCAAAATTGATGGGGGTTTAGTTGGAGGAATTGTCGTTCGGGTAGATGACACATTAATTGACGGAAGTGTGAAAACAATGCTTGCTCAGTTAAAAACTGATCTTAACTCTTAATTTTCATTTTTTATTAAATCCATATGGCTAATCAAAATTTAGTATCACAACTAAAAGAAAAAATTCTAGACTTTCAGGCTACCGCTAAGGTTGAAAAAGTCGGCACTGTACTTGAAGTGGCCGACGGAGTAGCGCGCGTGAGCGGGCTTTCGCAGGTTGCCAGTATGGAAATGCTTGATTTTGGCCAAGGCATAACCGGCGTGGCTCTAAATTTGGAAGAAAATTTAATTGGTAGTATTATTTTGGGTGATTTTCAAAAAATTAACGTGGGGGACATTGTCCGTTCGACGGGCAAAATTTTGTCGGTACCGGTAGGCGACTCTTTAATTGGACGCACTGTTTCCGCGTTAGGCGAACCCAAAGACGGCAAAGGCGACATTAAAGCGTCTGGCTTTTACCCGGTAGAAAAAATCGCCCCGGGCGTTATAACCCGCCAAAGCGTAAAAGAGCCGGTGCAAACCGGCATTAAAGCCATAGACGCGCTTATTCCTATTGGGCGTGGTCAGCGTGAGTTAATTATTGGCGACAGACAAACCGGCAAAACCGCGGTCGCAATAGACACAATCATAAACCAAAAAGGCCAAAACATGATTTGCATTTATGTCGCGGTTGGCCAAAAAGAAAGCAAGATTGCTAAAATTGTGGCAACTTTAGAGGAAAACGAGGCCATGGAATACACAATTGTGGTCTCTGCGGGCGCTTCCGAACCAGCAGCGCTTTCTTATATTGCTCCTTATGCAGCAACTGCCATGGGTGAATATTTTATGGATCAAGGCAAGGACGTTTTAGTTGTTTACGACGACCTTTCTAAGCAAGCTGTGGCGTATCGCGAAATATCTCTTTTACTAAGAAGACCGCCGGGACGCGAGGCTTACCCGGGCGATGTGTTCTATTTACACTCCCGTCTTCTTGAACGCGCCGCGAAATTAAACAAAGATTTTGGTGGCGGCAGCTTAACCGCGTTGCCAATTATTGAAACCCAGGCGGGCGATGTTTCGGCCTATATTCCTACCAATGTAATTTCCATTACCGACGGACAAATTTTCCTTGAAAGCGACTTGTTTTACAAAGGTATAAGACCAGCTTTAAACGTTGGTATTTCTGTTTCGCGCGTAGGCAGTAGCGCTCAGACCAAGGCTATGAAAAAAGTGGCCGGTAAATTAAAACTACAGTTAGCGCAGTTTAGAGAACTTGAAGCCTTTGCCCAGTTTGGCAGCGACTTAGACGAAAACACCAAGCGCACGCTTGAACTAGGCCGCAGAATGACAGAAATATTAAAACAACCGCAGTACAGCCCGCTTTCGTTAGAACAGCAGGTAACCATTCTTTACGCGGTAAACAATGGGCTATTTAATGAAATTCCGGCTGAAAAAATGGCTGAAACTGAAGCCGCTTTCCATAAGTATTTGAAGGTACAGGGAAAAGATGTTTTAGAAGCAATTAAATCCAGCAAGGAAATAAGCGAGGATACAGAAAATAAATTGAAGAAAGCGATAGAGAATTTTATACAATCGATTAAATAATTTAAAAAAATGGACGAAAAAACTTTCGAAAGGTCAAATCAAGCATTTTATCAATATGAGGCCAGAAAAATTATTGATTATTTAAGGGAAAAAGGCTTTCATACCATAAACACAGATAAATTATTGATCACTAAAAAGGACTATGATAAAGAGCAAAACCTGAATGACCCAGAGCTTGTTTTTCTAATCGGCGAAAGGCTTCGAGAAGACCGTTCCGACGCAGCGTCTTTTATTGAGAGCATGAATCACCACGAAGAAGAGGACGAAGAGGAGTAAAAATATTTAACCTTTTGCAACCATCCATAATATTGTTTAATTAACCTATGCCCGGAATTAAAGATTTAAAAACCCGAATTAAAAGCGTACAAAGCACGCGCAAAATTACCCGCGCCATGCAAATGGTTTCGGCTGCCAAAATGCGCAAAGCTCAAAACTCGGTTTTACAAAGCCGCTCCTATGCCCAGTTAGCCTGGGAGTTAGTTGAAAATATTTCCAGAAAGGGGAGTTTTAATCACCCGCTTATTTCCATTTACCCAAAAGCTAAAAAAATTGGTGTAATATTACTCACGTCTAACCGGGGTATGGTAGGAAGCCTTAACGCAAATCTTTTATTTAAACTTCGGGAAATAGAAAAAGAAGCAGCTTTAGAACAAAAAGAAGTTGAGTTTGTAACCTACGGAAAAAAAGGCTCGCAAACTTCAGCGCGATTAGGTAAAAATATAAAGGCGGATTTTGCCAAACCGGAAAAATATATTTTACCCGAAGAAATTTACCCGCTCGCTTACATGATTTCCGAAATGTACGCTACAGGCCAGTATAAAAAAATATATTTGGCGTATAACCATTTTGTTTCCACACTTTTACAAAAACCTACTATAAGACCACTTTTACCTTTTTCCCAGGAAATTCGCACCATGTTAACAGAAAGTAGCGACCAACCTTTGGCTAGCGACGCGGACTATTTGTTTGAACCGGGAATAAACGATGTATTACATCACATTTTACCTCGAATAATTGAAAGTCAAATTTATGAGACAGTACTGGAAAGCGATGCTTCGGAACACTCGGCTCGCATGGTTATGATGAAAAACGCGACCGAAGCTGCTGGGGACCTAATAGCCGACTATACTTTAACTTATAACCAACTAAGACAAGGAAAAATTACCACTGAACTCGCAGAAATTACCGCGGGTAGAATAGCTCTGGAGTAAATATGGGAGAAAGCGAACCACATTTTTTTAATCTAGACTCACCGGAGATATCAGAATTACTAAAAGACCCAAATTTTTCTGATATATTAATTTATGAGATGTCAAAATTAATAGTCGATAATGAGTACCCTACCGCATCCGAGTTTGATATAGCCGAGAGCCTACCAAGTGCAGAAGGAATTAAAGTTTTAAAACATGAGCAGAAGGGAAGCGCATTCGATATGGCGGGGCGATTACAAGATGCTTTAATTGAGTACCAAGGACATCCTTTTGAAAAATTTAAAAATGATTATCAAGTTCAAATTTTTAAGTTACCATCTAGTAATGTGCAGAAAGCAATTAATGGGGCTTATGAGTTATATATATCTGAATTAAATAAATCTAAGAAAATTCAATAATTTTATGAACAAAGGAAACATTACACAAGTTATTGGTCCGGTAGTGGACGTGAAGTTTGAGGAAGGGAAAGTCCCGGCAATTTTTAACGCGCTGGAAATATCGTTTGGCTCCGACGCGAAGGTCGGAGCGAGCGTCAACAAGTTGACGCTCGAAGTACAGCAGCAGCTACCAGGCGGCATTGTTCGCGCTATTGCTATGTCTTCCACCGACGGTTTAAAAAGAGGGACGGAAGTTATAGATACAGGTGCAGGTATATCTGTTCCTGTAGGCAAAACCACATTGGGACGCATTTTTAACGTTTTGGGCCATACCGTAGACGGAATGGAGGAAGCTAAATCTGAAAAAAAATACCCTATTCATCGTCATGCTCCTAAATTTACCGACCAAAATACAGAAACCGAGGTTTTGGAAACAGGCATAAAAGTTATTGACTTAATTTGTCCGATTTTAAAAGGTGGTAAAGTGGGACTATTTGGAGGCGCCGGCGTAGGCAAAACTGTAGTTATTCAGGAACTTATAAACAACATTGCTAAAGCTCATGGCGGTGTTTCTGTATTTGCCGGCGTAGGGGAACGTACTCGTGAAGGTAATGACCTTTATCACGAAATGAAAGACGCGAAAGTTTTAGACAAGCTTGCTATGGTGTTCGGTCAAATGAACGAACCACCGGGAGCCAGAGCGCGCGTTGCCCTAACCGGTCTTAGCATGGCTGAGTATTTCCGTGACGAAGAAAAGCAAGACGTTTTAATGTTCATAGACAACATTTTCCGCTTCACTCAAGCAGGCTCTGAAGTATCTGCCCTTTTGGGTCGTATTCCTTCGGCCGTAGGTTATCAGCCAACACTTGCTACGGAAATGGGCGAACTCCAGGAACGCATTACTTCCACCAAAGAAGGTTCTATTACTAGTGTTCAAGCTGTATACGTGCCGGCAGACGACTTAACCGACCCAGCGCCAGCTACAACTTTTGCCCACTTAGACAGTACCGTTGTACTTTCCCGCGCTTTAACAGAACTTGGTATATATCCAGCTGTGGACCCACTGGATTCTTCTTCCACCATACTTGACCCAAACATTGTAGGCAAAGAACACTACGATGTAGCCAGAGGCGTGCAAAAAGTTTTACAACGTTACAAAGACTTGCAAGATATTATTGCAATTTTGGGTATGGAAGAATTACCAGAAGAAGACAAGGTAACAGTAGGACGAGCCCGCAGAATTCAGCGTTTCCTTTCCCAACCTTTCCATGTAGCGGAAATTTTTACCGGCAGTCCCGGAACTTTTGTTTCTTTGAAAGATACCATAAAGGCCTTTAAAGAAATTTTAGAAGGCAAACACGACGACAAGCCGGAATCCGCTTTTTATATGAAGGGCGGAATTGAACAGGTTAAATAATATCAATGAGTTTTAAATACGAACGCCAAAGCCCAGTCGAGGATAATTATGAGGAAGCCCTTCCCGCTATGCGGGATAGGTGGAATAAAATAACACCCGAACAAAAAAACATTATTCGATTTTATTTACTTGGGCTTAAGCGAGAGGAAGTTGCGCTCAAACTTAAATTATTTAGCAGGACTGTTGACGCACATCTAAATAATGCTTATAAGATACTAGGTCTTTCTTTGGGCAAAGCTGGGAATAAAATTAAACTAAATTGGTTGTGGTCTGAATTTGAAGACAAAATTATTAGATCCGAGCAAGCCGAAGAAGACACTCTTTCATAAATGAACCTAATAAATTTTCAACTAGTTACCCCTGAAAAAACCGTTCTGCAAAAAGAATTGGTAAGTTTGACATGCCCTACCACAATGGGGCTTATAACTATTTTGCCGAACCACGAACCCCTGGTGGCCACCCTAGTACCTGGTGAACTTAAGGCCAAAACGAGTGATGAAGAGCTATATTTAAATGTTTCCGGAGGTTTTGTGCAGGTTAATAGAGAAGGGAATGTTGTAGTCTTGGCCGATGCCGCCGAACATTCTTTTGAAATCGACGAAAAACGGGCTGAGGAAGCAAAGCGTCGAGCTGAAAAAGCTTTGCGTGAGACCAAAGTAACTGCCGGCGAATATGCAAAAGTAGCCGCAGCTTTAGAAAGAAGCACTTCCAGACTAAAAGTTGCCAGAAAGCGCACGCGCGCGAAGGGCTCTATTCTCAACCAGGAAACTTTTAACCAATAATTTTAATTAACCGATACTGTTTATCGGTTTTTTTATGAAAATTAAATATAAACCAAAAAATAATTTAGAAAAATTTGGGCAAGAAATATATTTTTTGCTTGTGGAAAACTTTCCTGAAACTTATTTAGTTGGCGGAACTGTAAGGGATATTTTACTTAAGAGAGAAGTGGCGGATATGGACATTGCTACCAGTGCTAAGCCGGAAATAGTTGCGGAAGTTTTAAAAAAACATTTTATTGATTTTAACTTAGGTTATAAAAATTTGGGAATAACCTTAGCACTTAGAGCAAACCTAAGTGCGGCAATAGCGACTTTTAGAACTGAGAAATATACCAACTCACGCTACCCTAAAATTGGGTATATAAGGGAGGCAAAAAAAGACAGTACGCGCAGAGATTTTACTATAAACTCCTTATATTTAAGCTTAAAAACTAACACTCTATTAGACTTTCACAAAGGAGTAGAGGACTTACAAAAGCATCAAATTAGGTTTGTCGGCGATGCAAAAGAAAAAATTACTCAAGATCCACTTAGAATAATAAGAGCGTTAAGATTTTCAGAGCAATTGAATTTTAAAATTGAAAAAGAATCTTACCAAGCCATAAAAAATAAATTCTCAAGTGTAAAATTGTTAACTAAGTCTCGCATTGAATTTGAGTTAGAGAAAATAAAAAATTCCAATCAGAAAAAAAAGATTTTACTTACACTCAAAGACGAAAAAAATCTTGACAAATATTTTAAAAAGAGTTAAAATAAATTTGTAAATAAAAATTTGCTCGGAAGAAACGAAAATAAACCAGAAAAACAGAAAGAAAAATTGTAACTACAAACCCCATTTTTGGGGGAGTAGAAAATTAAGAAAATATTTAGTCAAAAATTTTAGCTAAATATTTTCAAGGGAGACAGTCAAAATGGCTGCTAAGAAAAAAGCAAAGAAGAAAGTGGCGAAGAAAAAAACCACCAAAAAAGGTGGCAAGAAGCGTCGCTAGTCTTCTTTAAAAATTTCCTTCCGCCGTCTGGCGGAAAGATACCAAAAACCGCTCCAAAATTTAGGGCGGTTTTTGGTTTATTTGGAAAAAAATAAATCAGACGATTCCTAGCCTTGACCCCAAACAAAACTTGCCAAAAAGGGTTTTATTCTATATAATTTAGTCTGTTAGTTATATCGCGGGATAGAGCAATTGGCAGCTCGTCAGGCTCAAATTCCTGTTATTAACTATTTATGATGACAAAAGCGAAAGGGGATATAGCTGAACAAGCTACTATTTTAAAGCTTTTGCAATTAGGCTGGGGTGTTTCTAAGCCAATTGGCGACCGAATGCCCTATGACTTAATAGCCGATGTTTTAGGAAAGCTTGTTAAATTGCAAATCAAATGCGCTTGGTACGACTCAAGATACAAATCTTATTTTGTAGATGTGAGACGAACCAAGACCAACCGCCGCGTTATGCGTAGGGAAGCCTATAAAGCTAATGACTTTGATTTTGCGGTAGTATATATTCCAGAAACCCATATTTTTTATGTGTTTCCGCTTGATGTTTTTATATCTTTCGGTAGTACGATTAGCTTGGTGGAAACTGACAAGCGTCAGCGAAAACCAAAATCCGCCGACTATCGAAATGCGTTTGAGTTAATAACAGAATGGGCTATACCTAAGGTAACTTTGGTATGAAAACCTATCAAATTCGGGGAAGCCTCCTGGCGGTGGTAATCCCGAGCCAAGCCGTCAATAATGACGGAAGGTGTAGAGACTTAATGGTAGGCACCCCACCGTAGGGTTCCCAAAAATTAGGAGCGCAGTTTCCATTAGTTTTACGGAAACGAGCACGGATTTTTGGGACAAAGGAGCAATAACGAATTGAGTGAATACCGATTTTCAAATCGGAATGAACGAAAATGAGTTTATTGCGACGCGGGTGAAGAGAAAGTCCAGACCCCAAATCCCTAAATTTAGGGAGCAATGAAAATTGTAGTGGCAAGCATAACCTGAAGGTTCCCGGTTCGAGTCCGGGTCCCGCAACCAAGCAAGCCTTTAATTTAATATGGAATTTTTGCTTGGTTTAGTGAAATACGAAAAAATAGTGACAGATTTTTACCCTCTGTCAGAGG
>CAZAED010000034.1:0-9560 GCA_964484145.1 uncultured Candidatus Saccharibacteria bacterium
AACAATCAGGCTTTGACTATAAATACTTTGACCCAGACTATATTTCACTTATTCCCAACGCTCGGGAAGAAGCTAAAAAACTTTTAGCTAATGATTTTGAATTAGAAAACTATCCCCTCCTAAAACAAAAACTGTCCGGCCAAACTGTGCATTTTGAATAACATTGATAATCTACATAAATCAAACAATACAGTTCGACCTTGTGGAGAACTAGTATCTCATATTTAAATATCAAATACTGCTTTACAAATTTAGCCATTTATTCTATAATCCATTCCAGACAAAAGGAGGGAAAGCTTTAGTATAGCTACACTTCTTTTGAATTTGGTGTCTAGAGAAAGAGAAATTAATGTCCAAGAATGGGAATAAAAAAAGGCTCATGGAGCTGCGAACAGAGTTCGCTGAGGATATCAAAAAGCATCTCGGCGAAATACACAAAATCGATGAACCGGAAGCATGCGACCAGGTTCTTGCCGAAACTGAACGCGATCTGGCAATCGGGGGCATGGAAAGAAAAAGCCACACGCTGTCTTTAATACAAGCGGCTTTGAACCGCATCGATGATGGCACCTACGGAACCTGCGAGCTATGCGAGGAACCAATTAGCACAAACCGGCTCAAGGCCATTCCTTGGGCAAGTTGTTGCGTCAAATGCCAACAAGCAACCGAAGAAAACAATTCTCTCTGGTCACAATCCATCCCAGCACTTGCTGATGAGGAGGTGGTATGAGCACCCCTTCATATGTTGAAGTGAGGCGGGGCACCAAACTCGCAATCAGTCAGGCGGCGCAAAGAGAACCGATGAAACCTGCTCTTTCAAACTTCTGTTGCAAAAGCTGCCAAAAACGGCTCACGGCAGATGAGCTAAAAGATACTCCTGGCGACCCAAGATGCTTGATGCACAAACATCTTTCGAAGCCAGTTGGATTTGTATCGCCAAGATACCACTATTACTAACAGCTTAGCTTAAGATTTCTGAAGAAAAAAGGCCTGTCACCCAAACAGGCTAGCCGTGGGTTTCTCCACCCGTACGCTGTTGAGATTTTTTCTATAGGAATCCCAAAGCTCTTTTCCGTGGTTCTGTGTGGGAAACAGATACTGCGGCGCCAAGAGAAGCGGCGACGGATACTCAACCCGTTGCCGCTTTACTATTTACATTACTTTAATTGCCTCCCCTAAAGTCTTAATTTGTAGAACTTTAATTTTGCTATTTGCGGCTATTTTGCTTTTCGGGCAAATTATTTTTTTAAACCCAAGTTTTTCGGCTTCTTTTATTCTTTTTTCTAGGTTGGGCACAAACCTAACTTCGCCGGAAAGGCCAAGTTCGCCAACAACTACCGTATCTTCTATTGTTTGGTCTTTTATACTAGAAATTATTGCAAGTGCCACGGCTAAATCTGCGGCTGGCTCTTCTATTTTTAGTCCCCCAACTACGTTTATATAAACGTCTTGATTACTTAGGTTCATCCCCGCCCGCTTTGATAAAATTGCAATAATTAATTGCAAGCGATTTGCGTCATACCCACTCCCCGTTCTTTTAGGGTAACCAAAATTAGAGACAGATGTAAGCGCCTGAATTTCTAAAAGTAGTGCCCGACTTCCTTCCATTACACTGGTAATAATATTTCCGGAAGCTTTAATTGAATCTTCCCCCAAAAACAACTGAGAAGGGTTTTTAACTTCTACCAAACCCTCTCCTAGCATTTCAAACACGCCAACTTCATTAGTCGTGCCAAAACGGTTTTTTACACACCGCAGTATGCGCAAATTGGCAAACCTATCGCCCTCTAAATACAAAACTGTGTCGACCATATGTTCCAAAGTCTTTGGCCCGGCCAAATAGCCTTCCTTAGTTACGTGGCCAATTATTATAAAAGAAATATTATTTTGCTTAGCCATTTGCATTATTCGCTGTACCGCATTGGTAACTTGCGCCACTCCGCCGGCCACACCCGTACCTTCGCTTGAGTACATAGTTTGAATGGAGTCTATAATAACTAATTCGGGCTTTACTTCTAAAACCGTAGCTAAAACTGTTTCTAAATCTGTTTCAGCTAAAACTTGGAGTTGCTGGCTTTTATTTATTCTTCCCGCGCGTAATTTTATTTGCCCGGCCGACTCTTCACCGGAAACATATAGTACAGAGGCTTCCGATACTTTCATTGAGATTTGAAGCGCGAGAGTAGATTTTCCAATACCAGGATCACCACCAAGTAAAATTAAACTTCCGGGTACAATTCCGCTACCCAAAACTTCATCAAACTCCCCAATGCCGGACTTTATACGGAGTTTACTGTCCACGTCTAAAGACCCCAAGTCAACGGGAGTTGACGCAGTTCCGCTCGTCACTCGTAACTTATCACTCGTAACTTGTTTTAGTGTATTCCATTCCCCGCAGTTCGGACATTTACCCTGAAAAGAAGGTGTTCTAAAACCGCAGGAGGAGCATTTATACATTATTTGAGTTTTAGCCATAAAATGAATGACAAAAATTAAATAAATGACAAAATTGACAAAAATAGCCTGCGGTTGCAGTTATATTTTTGTCATTTACGTCGTTTTTGTCATTTTTGCTCATTAATAATGAGCTGGCAACTTTTTTATTACGACTACTTCAGACTATCAAACTTACTAATTTAGATCAAGGTAATACAGTCCGCCATCTTGCCCGTTTCTAAAAAAGAGCTTACTACTGTCTTTGCTTAAAAATAGATCCTCGCCATCGTATTGATTCTCAATAACTTGATAATGTTTTTTTTCAGAAGTAGAAAGATTAATTCGCCAAAAATCATCTACAGTTAAGCCTCCGGTACTAGCCGGGCTTAAATTTAAAGGTGTTGCAACATAAATACTTTGGTTATCAAAACTCCAAACCGCTTTACTTGGCATAGTATTAAGCCCCAAATTTTTTATTTCTCCGGAATATAGGTCATAATACCAAAGCTGAAAAACCTGGGTCGTAGGATCTTTTTTTGAAAACAAAAGTTTTTTTCCGTCCGGGGACCAGAGCGCTCCGCTAACAAATCCTTCGGTAACCTTATGCCAGGTCTTGCCTTCGGTATCGGTTAACATTAATGGGTTAATAACTCCCGAAACTTGGTTTGGGTCTTGGTGGTAAGCAACATTTTGTCCGTCCGGGGAAACGTAAACAATAGCATTCTTGTCCCAAATATCACTTAAAGTTTTGTAATTGCTTAAATCTGGCGCAGACAAATTTACCGTGTCATGCCCGGTTTGGTTTGACCAAATATAAAATATTTTGTCGCCCATAGGCAAAAAACCTAAACTATAAACCTGAGGCGCTAGTTTAGAAAACTGGCCGGTAGTATTGTTGTAAAATTCATAGGACTTTTTTCCCGCGTTGTCATACACGAGCATAAAATCCTGGGTGTTTAGCGGCCAAATTACACTACTAACACCCGCCTTTTGTTCAATAGCCAACTGTTTTTTGTCGCCAATTTGTAAGTTTCCTGAGCCAGAAGTAAAAGTTGCTCTAAACAGCAACCCTTGTTTAGTAAAATATGCCACGCCGCTACCGTCAAAAGTTAAAGCCGGACTAACAACCTGGTCGTCGGTTAATTTATATACTTTAGCCGAAGAATTTCCCGAAGTTGTTGTTGGGGTGGGGGTCGGAGTTAAGTCAGTAATTGGGGTAGGAGTTGGTGTTGGCGCGGGGTTGCTGGGGGTTTTAGATCCGCCCGTTTTTGAGTAAATTAAAAAACCTAAAGTTCCAACAATTAAAATAAATATTGCGCCTAAAATGGCAATAGCTTTTTTATTCATAGTGATAGTATTTTTGTTTCAAAGGCTTACCCAGTTTATTGAGTTTATTGGAAGTATTATACATAATTATTTAAAAATAGGCAAATTTAGCATAATAAATCAAAAATATCTGTCATCCCGGAATTTTTAGGGCTGTAAAAATATCCGGGATCCAGAACTTGGCTGGCATACTAGATCCCGGGTCTCGGATGCACTCGCCCGGGACGACAGGCAGAAGAATGTTTATATTCTCATTAACGAGGATTTACTCCGCCTGTTGTTGGTGTTGGCGAAGGTGCGGGAGCGCCAGATGATGTAGATTGCGCATTTGAAGAAGAATTGCTAGCTTTTCCAATATTTTCTAATGTCTCACAAACAGTTGGGTAGGTTAATTTAAAAACCGGATAATTAGCGCATCCCGCATATGCTATTCCCACAATTACAGCGATTATTACCAAAATACCAATGAAAAATGCTAGCGTCCATAAAACATATGGCATTATTATAGCAAGGCCTTGTTTAGCCAAATTTTTTGCAACTGACTTGGCTACCTGACTAACCGCTTCTTTAGTTACTCCTCCGGCAGCGTCTGCCACAGGAAGTTGTGGTTGCGGAGCTGTCTCTGCTTCAGGATTTTCTTGCGCTTCTGGTTCTTTGACAGATTTATTTTCTTCCGGTTTTTGACCTTGTTGCTTTTGGTTTAAACCCGGTTTTTGTCCTGGTGCTTGCTCTCCGGGCTGACCTTCTTTAGCCAGGTCTCCATTAACACCTCCCCCTTCTCTTTCTTTGGGTTGTTTTTGTTCACTTTCGCCACCTTCAGAATCCAAATTATTTTCCGGCCCATTTAAAGACCCACCTAAAGGTCTATTAACTTTTGTACCACCTCCTGCGCCTTGGGTGGCAGATTTTGAACGCCCTGGCGCTGTTTGACCATTGCCTTTTGGCGCTCTTTCGTCCCCTGCCTCGCGCATATTCACCCGCTCTAAATCTTTATTTAAACCCGAAGGGCCTTTTACATTTCTTAATCGTGCCAAAATTTCTTCCCCGGCTTTGTTTGGCGTAACTTTTTGTTCTTGATTTTCTTTTGTATCCCCAGGCTCATTTTTTTTGCTAGCAGCATTACCAAAAACCTTAACTCTCGGTTCTTCTGTGCCATCTTGCTGCTTTAAAACAGCTTCTTTATTTTGTTTACTATTATCAGGTTGTGCCCCACCACTTTCAACTTCGTCTTCCAAAGGCTCTTGGTCATTAATATTTGGTTCTTGGGCAGACTGATTTTGTTTTAATTGACTTTGAGCTTGTAAATTTTCTTCAAGCTTAATATTAGTCTGTAAATCAGCACCAGGCTGTATGTTTCCAACCCCCTGTTCTTGTTCTTGTCCTTCCGATGCTTGCTCAGGCTCTTGCTGTGCTTCTTCGGCTAATATTTTACCTTGAGCCGAGACTGGGACATTAATATTTTCTTGTACACTTCCGCTTTCTGACGCAGAAACAGAAGTCTGACCAGAGGCTTGTACTTGTCCTTCTTTACTAACACCACCAAAAGCCGAAACTTGTCCACTTACCCCTGCCGAAACCTGCGCAGAAACAGAAGCTCCCTGACTACCCTGCGAACTTGTCGTAATAGTTTGCTCGGCAGAGCCGCCCCCAGAACCAGTTTGCGAAACACTAGCTTCTTTTGTAACAGCCGCGCCCGCTGATACACCACTACCACCGGAAGATGTAGTTACATTTACACTTTGCGCATCCTTAGTGGTAGTTCCAGACACTTCTGTTTTTACACCAGTAGTAGTTGTAGCAGCGCCAGATGTAGATACATTAACTGACCCATTTTCTGTTACCTGCCCGGTAGTTTCCATAGAAACTTCGCCTGAAATATTTTCGGCTGCTTCCGAGGTATTATCTTCTAAGTCAACGTTAGCTTCTACGCTAACTTTACCCCCCACTGTTTTGTTGTTATTGCTCTGGACTTTTACCTGCTCTGCGCTTTTTGCTAAACGTATATGCTTAAACAAAACATCTTTATTGGCCTGATTTTGCGCAAGACTTAAAACTTCTTGTAAAATTTTTACGTTGCCTTTACTAGAAGCTTCTTTTGCCAAACTTTCCAGCTTGCTCCTGTCGTTTGCAGCTAAAGCATTCTTAAACTGGGTTAATAAATTACTGTCAACAACTCCACCGGATGAACTAGACGCAACGTCGGTTAAAACTGAAGATAAATTTAATTTGTTACTAACAATTCCAGGGTCTTGATTATTTATTCTTTCTGCTCTTTCCTGCGCCTGTTTTGCTTTTTTTGCTTTTTCCTCTGCGTCGTCGGTTTTTAGTAAAAAACTTAAACTTTTATTGATCTCGGCTTGAAAGCCTCTACCTATTAATACAATTCTAACCGGCGCACCTTCACCAATTAAATCTCCTTCGCTCTCAGGTACTCTAAAAACAATTTCATTTCCGCCGATTTGCTCAAAAGACCCTTTTTCTATTGGAAAAGGGTTGCCTTTAGATAACAAAAAGGCGCTAACAAAATTTTGAAGCCCCCCTTTAGACCAAATCCGAACCTTATCTTCCGGCCTAATAACCGCAAAACCATTTTGACTAACAGGAACAGACCCAACGGTAAGTTGGGTAATTATAATTTTTTCACCGTTCGGCAAAGGGTCTGACTCTTTACCAAGACGTAATTTTAAATAGCCATCATTGTTTTCCGAATCGCCCACGGGTTTTCCGGCCGCTATATCTTCTGCTTCAGCATCTGTAATTGTTTGGTTGTCGTCAGCCATAAATAAAAAAACAATTAACCTTTAACGATTAACTATTAACTAAATGGGAATTCCCCGTTAATTGTTAATTGTAAATTGTTAATCGTTAGTTCAATTTTTCCTGGCTTTCCTGTATTTCTAAAAGCTGCTTTGGGTCTGTGGTAATAATTTGGTCTTCTACGTAGGAGGCGTAAATTTTTATAGCCGCGTGCTTAAGACCGGCAAAGAAAATACCTTCTCCGACTTCACTTTCAAGCAGTAAATATTTTTCCCCTTCGGTTAAAAAGAAAGTTTCCGCAATTACATTTATAGCCGCGGGCGATTGTTTTAAAAGCAATTGAATAGATGAGTTAGTAACAATGGGCTTACCGTAAGGGCTAGCTAAAAAGTCTGCCACGTCCTGAGTTATGGTGGTTAAGCCCAAGTAATATTTTCTAGCGCGCTTAGCTATGCCAAACAAAAAGCGCGCACTATCTTCGTGTTGCATTAAAATCCAAGCTTCGTCTACAGCCAATATACGCTTTTTTAATTCCGCGCGCACAGAATTCCAAATATAGTTTAAAACTATATACATTGCAATAGGCCTAAGTTCGTCTTCCAAATCTCTAATAGAAAAAATTACCAGTTGATTGTTTAAAACTACATTAGTCGGCTGGTTAAATAATCCGGCAAAAGTGCCTTGGGTATATTTTTCAAGCCTCTGCGCCAAACTTTCCGCACCAACCATACCGGACAAAATTTCCGTTAAGTCGTTCATGGTTGGCATTTCCGCTGTTCTAAAATCCGCCAAATTTTCCGTAATATCTTTTTTCCCGTAAGTCTGCCAAATAGCTTTATCCATTATAGCTTCTTCGGTTGGGTTTAGTTTACCCAGCATTAGACTAAACAACCCTAAAAGGTTAATAACAGCTGAGCGCAAAATATCTTTATGGTCTTCGCCCTCAAGGCCAATTGGCAAATCAAAAGGGTTAATGCGGGAATTACTATTTAAAGACACGTTTAAATACGTTCCGCCCACTGCTTGAGCCAAATGTTGATATTCGTTTTCCGGGTCAATAACAATTACTTCCGTTCCTACCATCATGGAACGAAGAATTTCAAGTTTTACGGTATAAGATTTCCCCGCGCCACTTTTAGCAAAAATAACTGAATTGGCATTTTCCATAGCAAATCGGTCAAACAAAATAAGGCTGTTGTTATGCCGATTAATACCATACAAAATACCGTCGTTGGAAGTTAAGTCAGAAGAAACAAAAGGAAAAGTAGTGGAAAGCGGGCTGGTATTTAAGTTATTGCCAATATCAAGCAAGTCACTTCCGAGCGGCAAAGTAGAATTAAACCCGTCCTGGGTTTGCATTAACGCGCGTTTGGTTACAATTAATTTAGCTCCAAGACTAGACTCAAGAGTGGAAGAAAACTTGTCTAATTCTTTTAAGTCTTCGGCATAAATTGTAAAATACAGCGCGAATCTAAAATATTTTTCTGTGCCCTGCATAAGTTGGTCACGCAGGCCTTCTACGTCTTGGTAGGCGGTTTCCAGCATTGGGTCTCTAACCTGGCCTTTTTCATTGTTAATGGCCATTTGCGAACCAATTTCGCCAACTTTGCTTTTTAATTTCTTTAAAATTGTTTCGCTGTCTATTGGGTAAATAAACATAGAAACGTCTAAGGCGCCTTCGGACTGAATTATAAAAGAAAGCCAGTTGGTGGAAAGGAACCTCGGGTAAGCCAGCACAAAAAAAGTTCTGCCAAACTTGCCGTTAAGTTCAAAATTAGCGCCATCGAACTTTAAGGACGCTGGAGCTAGCAAGTCTTTAAGCGTAGTCAAGCCTTCACGATAAGTTTTTTCTACATCAATAAGACGCTTAGAGGCATCTTTTTCGCCTTCTAAATTTTTTAAGCGCTCTCTTTTTGCTTGTATATCTGCTTCGGTTTTTGGGGAAAATAAACTCATAGAAACATTTTACCTTTAACATTTAACATATGACTTTCAGACCGGTTTTTCCGGTAAATTGTCAAAGGTTAAATGTCAAATGTTTTACTCAACAATTTTAATATCTTTTAATTGGCCAAAATTTACCATCGGGCTAGACTCAAAATTATAGGAGTTATAGTATAGCTGCATTATTTGTTCGGTATTAAGCCGCTCCGCCCGAACTCCGGCGCCGTTTAAATTTGCCTGCACAGCATTGACCCTTAAAGAAAGCTTTTCCGCAGCTTTTTCGAAATTGGCAATTCTTTCACTGGTTTCTTTGGCTTTACCGTTACCTAAGAGGCTGCTAAAAAAACCTGCCGCGGCCGGAAAAATACTTTCACCTAACGGCACTATTACATAAAAATTTTTATTCATTATACTGGCATTTTCAATAAGCCTACTGACAAAGTCTATGTACTCTAAGGTCTGCACACGCAAAAGTTCATTTGTCTGTTTTTCCGCAATTTTTTTTAGTTTTTCAATATAGGCAGACACTTCCATTTTTCTGCTTTGCATTAATATCTGAATCGGGAATTCCAAAGAATTTAAAAACCTCTGGTAGCTAAAAATTAAAGAGTTTTGCTCTTCCTGGCTTTTTAAGTCAAAGTTTGTAGAAGACACGGTTAAAATAGCGCGCAGCGTACCGTCCTGCATAACCACACAATCGTTCTTTATTTCAGACAAGCGCAAAAAGCTTTGGGTAGTTTTACCGACTTTTTTATTTTTATTTTGCATCTCAAACATAAATACAAACCTTTGACCTTTCACATTTAACCTTTAACAGGTCAGCTCATTTCTTTGGATTCTTTAATAAACTATCTCTAAACGCTGTAAGCTGATTTGCTAATTCCCCAGCCAGATTTAAATAATGCAATTGTTCCGATTCTAAAATATAATTATCATCTACAGCAATATCTAAACAAGAGACCACTTCATTTAAAGATGTATGGGAACGGTTTAAAAACAACGCAAAATCTTTATCTGTACCTCGGTCAGAACCTTCCGCAATATTTAATAAAATTGAATTCAACAATTTTATCAATTTCATTAATCCAAATTTAAAC
>CAZAED010000035.1:0-8732 GCA_964484145.1 uncultured Candidatus Saccharibacteria bacterium
AAAATTAAAATTTTGCGGAAAACACAGTCCGTTTAGGTAAAACTATTTTAATTTATGCCAAAAGTTTCAGTTAATATTTTAACTAAAAATCGTAAAGACTTATTGCAAAAAGCTATAGAGTCGGTTTTAAACCAGTCTTTTACTAACTGGCAAATAGTTATTGTAAATGACGGTTCAACCGACTCCACAGCGCAATACTTAGATATTTTGTTCTCAAATATTGAATTAAGAAATAAATTAAAAATTATAAACCACGAGGCTTCTTTAGGCATAACACAAAGCAGGCAAGAAGCTCTTTTAGCTTCGGCAGGGGAGTACGTAGTAATTTTAGATGACGATGACGAATGGATAGATTCAGAAAAGCTTGCTAAACAAATAAAGTATTTAGACAATAATCCCGAGGTGGTATTGGTTGGAGGAGGAATTAAAATCGAATTAGGTATTAAGAATTATGAATTAAGAATGAGGCCGGAAACAGACAGCCAGATTCGGAACTGGATGCTAATTAAAAATCCGTTTTTTACTTCCACGGTTATGTTTAAGAGGGAAGCTGCTTTAAGAGCCGGGGGCTTTAAAAAAGATGAGACAGATTTGGCAGAAGATTACGATTTATGGCTGAGAATGGGTAATTTAGGCAAAATGTATAACTTTACAGAGCCCTTTACCTTATATGCCAAATCCCAGTATAATAAAGCTAAATTTAAGCTGTTTTTGAGCAAGCAGATTAAATTGGTAAGCAAGTATAAAAAAGACTACTCAAATTACTGGTTAGCTTATTTGTTCTTAAAACTCAGGTTATTTTTATGAGAAAATCTAGCGCAATATGGTTGTTTTTAATTCCGGACGTAATTCTTTTTTACGTCGCTTTATATTTTGCTGTTTTAATAAGATACCGTAGCGGTTTAGGAAGTGAAATTTGGCAGACACATTATGAAGCATTTAGCCTGTTATTTGCTGTTTGGATTCTAGTCTATTTCATACACGGACTGTTTGATGTAGCTTCTTTAAGAAGGTATAGCGGCTTAATTATTAAAATTACAGCTGCTAGTTTGGTAAACTTGCTTGCCGCAGTAATTTATTTTTATTTCCAGCGTTCATTAAGCCCCGGACGTTTTTTGCTTATAGATATCGCTATTAGTTTTTTTCTGATTTTAGCCTGGCACTTACTGGTAAAATATTTTTTCAAGAATAAATTGATTGAGAATTTGTACTTATTTTCTTTTGGTAAAGAACTCAATGACTTGGAGAGTGAAATTAGCGGACATAGTTATTTGGGTTACAGAGTTTTAGGCCATTTAAATCCAAATACTTTTTCGTTAAATAGCATAAGTAGCAGCGCAGGGATTGTTTTGCCGGACAATTTAAACACCCGTCCGGAAATTTTAACGCAATTTTACACACTAAGAAAAAATGGGGTGCCCTTTTATAATTACCGCTCTTTTTATGAAAATTTGCTCAGACGAGTATATTTAAACGACATAAATGAGCTTTGGTTTTTGGAAAATATTAACTATAAAGAAAAAAGGTTTTATGGTTTTGTAAAAAGGCTAGTAGATATAATTTTTGGCTTAATTGGTCTGGTTGTCTTTTTAGTTAGCTTTATTTTTGTTGGACTATTAATTAAACTTTCTTCCAAAGGCCCAATATTATTTACTCAGGCGCGAGTTGGCAAAGACGGGAAAGTTTTTAGGGTCTATAAGTACAGGACTATGCGAACAGACCAGCCGTCTAATACCTGGACCTCTGTTAACGACCCAAGGGTTACTTCTATAGGTAAGTTTTTGCGCAAAAGCCGCATAGATGAATGGCCGCAGTTTATAAATTTAGTTTTGGGCAATATGAGCCTTGTAGGGCCGCGTCCTGAGCAGCCAAATATTGTGGAAAGTTTGCGTAAACAAATTCCATTTTACGAGGAAAGACATTTAGTTAAACCGGGCATAACCGGTTGGGCGCAAATTAACAATATATACGCCGGAAGCGCAGAAGAAACAAAGCTTAAGCTTCAGTATGACTTGTACTACATAAAGCACCGAAGCCTATTTTTTGACCTAGAAATTATTCTAAAAACCATTTACTACATATTTACCTGGCAAGGTCGCTAATTTTTAGCGTAAATTAGCGGCCGCAGTCCGACGTAGCCTCTTGACTTTCAAAGCCTTGGCGTAGGGGGTTGGCGAAGTTGGGCAGGGGCGATAGCTCCTGTCTTGAGCGAAGCCGAAAGGCAGGGGTTAATTTTAGGACCAGAACAAGTTATTTAATAATAAAGATCGCATTTTGCGATTTTTTGTTTTTCTGTTATAATAAAAAAGTCAATTTATCCACATAGAAACAAAATTTACTATATAGCAACACCAAAAAATGGATATAAAACAGCTTAACGCTGCTTTAAAAGAAAAGCGGCTGCTTAATGACGAAAAAATAAAAACTCTTGAAAAAGACAGGCTTTCCCAAAAAAGTCCTTCAACTTGGGAAGATTTTTTAGTCGAAAAGAAGGTTTTAGGGGAAGACGATTTACTAAAAATAAAGGCGGAAATTTTAAATGTCCCAATTGTGGAATTAAAAAATGTGCAAATTCCCCAGGACGTACTTAATTTGGTTCCGGAACCCATTGCGCATAGGCATAAGGTTATTAGTTTTGCCAAAACCAAAGATGGGCTTTCTTTGGCAATGTTTGACCCAGACGATATTCAGACCAGAGACTTTATTCAAAAAAAGACAGGACTTAAAATTCAAACTTTTTTAATTGGCAAGACTTCTTTAGATTCAGGTCTTTCTAAGTATCACTCCAGTTTAGAAAAAGAAATTAAGCATTTGTTTACACCGGAAGGCAAGTCGGTTACCGACGGAGCAAAGGCTGAAGGCGAGAGCGCGGACGAAGGCTTAAAGAAAATGGCCGAGGAAATTCCGGTTATTCGCGTGGTAGATACGCTACTTGAATACGCGGTCTTTGAAAAAGCTTCCGATATTCACATAGAGCCGCAGGAAAGCGCGGTTACGGTTAGGTACCGTATAGACGGAGTGCTTCACGATGTTATGACTTTGCCTAAAGTAATTCAGGCGGCTATTGTGGCGCGCATTAAAGTTTTAGCAAACTTAAAAATAGACGAACACAGGCTGCCTCAGGACGGACGTTTTAAAATTGAAAAAGAAGGTTATAAATTCAGTTTGCGTATTTCTACAATACCAATATTTGATGGTGAAAAAGTGGTTATACGTTTGTTAGACGAGTCAGCCAAAGCCCAAAGCCTGGAAGATTTAGGTTTTGAAAAATCGGCCTTTGAGACAATTATGAGAAGCATAAAAAAACCGCACGGTATGCTACTTATTACCGGGCCTACGGGAAGTGGTAAATCTACCACTTTGTATACTGTACTTTCTTTGCTTAATACAAAAAATGTAAATATTTCTACTATTGAAGACCCTATTGAATATAGAATTAGCGGTACAAACCAAATGCAGGTTAATCCTAAAATTGGTTTAACTTTTGCTTTGGGCCTAAGGGCACTGCTTAGGCAAGATCCTAACATAATTATGATAGGTGAGGTGCGCGACAAAGAGACCGCGGAAGAAGCCGTGCATGCTGCTATGACAGGGCACATGGTGTTTTCTACCCTTCACACCAACACCGCCGCCGGGGCACTTCCTCGTTTGTTAGATATTGGCGTGGAAGCTTACCTTATAGCCTCAACCATTAACGCGGTATTAGCTCAGCGTTTGGTTCGTGTGGTTTGCAAAGACTGTAAAGCAGAAGTTAAATTAGACGATGCTACAATAGAAAGTCTTTCTAAAATTTTTCATTTAGACAAACTTTTACCTATATTAATTAAGGAAGGCGCAGTGCCTTCAAAAACCAAAAGTTTAAAAGATTTAACTTTTTACAAAGGAGCCGGCTGCGACAAATGTAATCATAGTGGTTATAAAGGCCGTATGGGCATTCATGAAATTTTGGAAGTTACACCCGAAGTCGGGGATTTAATTATGCAGCACAAAAGCGCCCAAGAAATTCAAGACGAAGCAGAAAAAAACGGTATGCTGCTACTTTGGGAAGACGGGTTTATAAAAGCTATAAAAGGTATTACTACGGTGGACGAAATACTTAGAGTGAGCAAAGAATAGAACGATTGACAAGATTTAAATGATTTAAAACATTGACAAGAATAATGAAAATATTCAGTCTTGAAACAAAAAAACATTTGGTGGGGTGGAGTTTGGGGTTGGGAGTAATACTATTAATTATTTCTTACGGCTGGGGACGGAATGAGTTTTCTTGTGGTTCATATGAGGCAGGTGTAATGGATAGATGTGTTTCATATTTCAAGTACGGTTGGCCAATTAAATTCTATTCTCCCAGTGATGGTTTTAGTGCCCCAGTATTTTTATTTACTTCGTTTCTTATTAATTATATTATTTGGATTTTAGCCAGTTTGCTTATTTTATTTATCATCCGCCACTTTAAATACAGAAAAGTTTGATTTTAAATCTTGTCATTCATGTCAATCTTGGTCAATCTTTTAAATTAATCTATGGAATTCTCCTACGAAGCCATTGCAAAAGACGGGCATAGAGAAACCGCCACCATTACAGCGGTGGATTCTGCTGCGGCCGGGCACATGCTTAAAGAGCAGGGGCTTATGCCTGTGGAAATAAAACAAAAAGGCGCTAATATGGGCGTTTTAGATGTGCTTCGTAAATTTTCCACAATTTCGCTTTCTGAAAAAATAGGTTTTGTGGAAAATTTACATATTATGTATAAGGCCGGCATTGCCTTGCCGCGCGCCTTACAAATTCTAGTTAAGCAAAGTAAAAATTTGCGTTTTAAATTAGTTTTAACCGACATTTATAACCAGGTACAAACCGGCAAATATTTGTCGGAAGCACTAGAGGCACACTCAGATGTTTTTTCCAATATTTTTTTAAGCATGGTAAGAGTAGGGGAAATGTCCGGTAGTTTAGAAAAGAGTCTTGAATATTTAAGCATCCAGCTTAAGCGCGAGGAAGATTTAAAAAGCAAAACTAAAGGCGCCATGATATACCCTTCGGTTATAGTCGGCGCTATGGTAATAATTGGCGTACTTATGTCAATTTTTGTTTTGCCAAAGCTAACTTCTGTGTTTAAAGATTTCAGTACCGAATTGCCATTTGCTACAATTTTGGTAATAAAGTTTGCGGACTTTATGCAAGGACATGCTATTATTGTTATAGTGGGTTTAATAGCTATGGTAGTTGGCTTTATAGCTTTTTTAAAAACTTACATTGGAAAAAAATACTTTGGGTTTTTAATGCTCCATACATTGGTAATAGGGGAAATTATTAGAAAAGTTAATTTGGCCCGTTTCGCGCGTATATTAAGCTCTTTACTTAAAAGTAGCGTAAACATGGTTCAGGCCTTGCAAGTAACCAGCGAATCTTTGGGGAACGTGGCCTACCAAGAAATAGTTGCAGAGTCAGCTGAGAGCGTAAAACTGGGAAAAAATTTAACCGACAGCTTAGGTAAAGAGCCAAACTTGTTTCCTATTTTAGTTGTTCAAATGCTCCAAGTGGGTGAAGAAAGCGGTACGGTAGAAGAAATGTTAAACCAGTTAGCTGAGCACTACGAAGACGACGTAGACAACACCTTAAGAAACCTGTCTTCTATTATAGAGCCGCTTTTATTGTTAGTAATTGGTGGAGTTGTGGGGCTGCTTGCTATGGCGCTTATTTCCCCAATTTATAATATTAGTTCAACTATTAAGTAGCTGTTAGTTTACAGTTTTTAGTCGTTAGAAAGATATAAAACCAAATTTCTAACTCTATTAACTATTAACTATTAACTATTAACTAATCCTTTGTTCAATTTTTCAAAAACCGAAAATAGTATTGGCATGGACATAAGCTCTGGCAGTGTTAAGCTTATGCAAATAAAAAAAGACCATAAAAAGTATACGGTCAAGGCTTTTTCGCGTATTTCTTTGCCTAAAGGTACTATTATTAACGACGCAGTGGCGGACCAAAAAACTTTTAGTTTTGTAATTAAGCAAGCATTAGACAAACCGCAGTTTGGAAAATTTGACACTCAGTTTGTAACCGTCTCATTGCCGGAGTCGAAGTCTTTTATAAGAGTAATTCAAATACCAAAAATGTCAGACCTAGAAAGCGAAGCCGCGGTTCCTTATGAGTCCGAAAGTTTTATACCAATGCCAATTGACCAGGTATATTTAGACTGGCAAAAAGTCGGCGAAACAGCTGACAAAAGCAATATATTAATTATAGCCAGTCCAAAAGAATATGTGGACAAATATTTAGACCTTCTAGATTTAAGCGGACTTAAGGCTATGGCGCTTGAAACAGAATCTCAAAGTTTATGCAGGAGTTTAATTGGTTGGGGACAGAAGGAAACTTCTTTAATTGCGGACATAGATTCCAGCCGAAGTAATTTAGTTATGATAGAAGCCGGTAGTTTGCAATTTTCTTCCACTGTTCCAATAGCAGGCGGAGCTTTTACCGAAGGACTTGCCAGGTCTTTGGGTGTTGCTTCCGCTAAGGCCGAGGAAATAAAAAAGAAAGTCGGGCTTTTAAATACCGCTGAGTACCCGAATATAAAAATTTCCATGGTGCCAATTTTAAATAGTTTAACCGCAGAAATAAAAAATGTTTTAAAATTTCATACAGAGAGGTCAGAAAAACCAGTTTCAAAAGTTATTTTAGCCGGCGGTGGGGCTAAGCTTAAAGGGTTAATAGAATTAATGCAGCCTGAATTTGCCTCGGAAGGTAATATAGCTGTTGAGGTAGGAAACCCGTGGAGAAATTTAAGCGAACTTAATTCACCACCCCTTTCCGGCGAGGAGGCTTCTAGCTGGAGCACTGCTATTGGGTTAGCTATTAGAAATTTTGAAGAATAGGACGATTGACAAGATTTAAATGGCAATCATGTCAATCTTGGTCAATTATGTCAACCATTTAAATGGATCTATGAAACTAATTAATCTTTTACCAAAAAGCAGGCAGCAGGAATTGCGCTATGAGCGCGTATTCCATAGTTTTTTAGTTGTGGTGTGGTTTTCTATCGCCAGCTTCATTTTAGTTATTGGGGTTCAGCTAGCGGCAAAAATTTATTTACAAGCTGAGGTTGTGAGAGTAGCGGCCGATATTCAAAATTTAAAAAGTCAAGTTAGCAAGAGCGAAAATGAACAGTTAAAAAAGAAGATTACCTCAATAAATAATTATATTACAGATTTTAAAAATTTATCTACCATTCCTAAATGGTCAAAAGCTCTTATAGCTTTTTCAGCCTTGCCCCCGGAGGATGTTGGTATTACTGCTTTTAATTTGGACATAAAAACTAAAGCGGTAAGAATTCAGGGTTTTGCCCCCACCAGGGAAGTGGTAGATGAATTTTATAAAAACATAATTGCCGATACTAAAGAATTTACCGGCGTAGATTACCCACTAGAAAACGTGGCTAAACCAAAAGACAATGACCTGCATTT
Organism: uncultured Candidatus Saccharibacteria bacterium; assembly: GCA_964484145.1. Taxonomy (GTDB): domain Bacteria; phylum Patescibacteriota; class Doudnabacteria; order UBA920; family UBA920; genus JAEUSF01. Next base: position 7,467 of record CAZAED010000035.1, read on the forward strand.
TACCTTTTATGTTAAAGAAGAACTGGTACAGTAGACTAATTGACAAGATTTAAAAGAATTAAACGATTGATCAAGATTTAAACCCTTCATGAAACCAATGTCAGCAAAAAATAAAATAGTTATTGCCGTGGTTATATGGCTTATTGCTTCGGTGAGCATGGTTATGTACGGTTTTGGTATATTTTCTACCGGCAACCAAAAAATGCTTTTTCAAATACAGGAGTCAAAGAAAGAACTAGCCGCCTTGCAAGAAGAAAAAAACAGCTACGCTCAAGCGCAAAAAGACTTGGAACAAATGTTAAAAGAGAAAATACAGCCCCAAGATTTTTTTAGTCAAGATGTAACCTTAGTTAATGAACTAAAAATTTTAGAAGACTTACAAGACAGTTTAGGCATAAAGCTTACCGTTTCAGGCGTAAGCGGAACAGCCGGTTCCGCGGCTAAGGCCAAAACACAAAGCGATATAGTTTCTGTGCCTTACGGAATTTCCGCTTCCGGGCCTTTTGAAAGTATTGTGCATTTAGTTCAGACTTTGGAGAATTTGCCATTTGTTACCACTATTGGTTCGCTCGCCATAAGTTCAGGGGAAAAGGGTACTGTTAATTTTGCAACTAACGCTAATTTTTATTTAAGAAGAAACTAGAAATATTTACCAATTACGAATCTGTACTAATATACTAATTCGTAACAACACCACTAAACTATAAATTACTCGTATTAGTATATTGGTATTAATTAGTATTTAGTAAAGATATGTCTAACATTTCCATCCAACTAAAAAACTTTTCCAACAAATTTTTAGCCATAAAAAATAATTTTGTAGTATTTTTTTACATTGGCTTGTTAATTTTGTTATTCTTTGAATTTTTAGTTGTTCAAGATTCTGCCAAAACAGTTTTAGAATCCAATAAAGACCAACTACCAAGCCACTCGGTTCAAAAGGTAAGAATTAATTTTACAGATTACAACGCGAACCTAAAAAAAGTGGAGAACGCACAGAATTTTGTTCCGGATACAAATATAGTTTCAGATCCGTTTAGGAGCAAATAAAGCTACAGAACTACAAAATAAAATACACTACAGAAAACTACAGAATCTAATTAAACAGGTTCTGTAGTTTTCTGTAGGGGGCTGTAGCCTATTTCGTCTGTTTTATGAAAGTTGATTGTGGACATATGGTAGTGTTTTCAAGTATAATATAATACAACCTTGCACCCGTAGCTCATTTGGATAGAGCGCCTGGCTTCGAACCAGGAGGCAGTAGGT
>CAZAED010000036.1:0-246 GCA_964484145.1 uncultured Candidatus Saccharibacteria bacterium
ACAAACTTGGTTAACAACCAAACGCCGCAATGTGAGTAAAGTGCTGTATGTAACACATCCCCAGGCGGGGTCTCGCATTACGACTTAATAGTCCTCAACTTTTAACCGGTGCTGACGAGGAGGAGAGAACTATTTTCCCTGGTCTTTCGACCAGGACAAAGTTAATATAACTTATCAAAAAAAAGTCTGCTCGTCAATACTGCGAGCAGGTTGTAGTTAATTGTTAATTGTTTCCCCACCCTACCA
>CAZAED010000036.1:256-8708 GCA_964484145.1 uncultured Candidatus Saccharibacteria bacterium
CAGCCTTCCTAAACCCCGCAGCCACAGCTTCGGCTTAAGTCTTAAAACACATTTCCGGCTTAACAATTTTGTAGGAAGCGCCGCCCGGCATATGGTAAATTTTCCCGCCCGTGCCAATATTACCCTTTATTTTACAATCATCGGGATTAACAGTTCCCGAAAGTGAGGTTGTAGCTTTTACTGCCTCCACTCCCAAAACTGCCTGCTCCCCTGCTTGTGGGTTAATTTTTTGCTCTTTTGAATTATTTGTGCTATAATTATTTAAATTTCTGTTGCTTTGCCGGTTGTTTTTTTCGTATCTACCCACCCCTATGCCAACCAAAAACACCAACACAAAGCACGCGGCTAAAACAAACTTTTGCTTGTGAGTTTCAGACCAAATTTTTAATTGCTCGTAAGTAACCATAATATTGGCTTAATGTTAGCATTATTTTACATAATCTATCAAATGCCAGTTAGAAACAAAATATGCGCTACGGATTCGTTTTAGGGAGGGTTTACACTCTTTCAATGGCTGAAATTTTAGCTGTTTTAAGCGGAGCCGATGCCTCTTTAGGTCTTTTAGACAACCCGGTTTCAATTATTGAAGCCTCTTTTGAAGTGCTTATAATAGAAACAGAAAAACCTTTACAGGTTGAAAAGCTGCAGCATAAATTAGGCGGATGTATAAAAATTCTCCAAATTTGCGACGAGCTAAAAAAAAGAGAATTTGATTCCGTGAACTTCTCACTCCAGCACTATTTCAAACCCAGCACAATGAAAAAAGTCTTTTTAAAAGACTACAAAGGTAAAATCCAATTCGGCGTAAGTATTTATTTGTTAGACGAAGAACTAGCCCAAAGACCCGCCTTTAATAATCAAAATTTTAGAAACAACAACTCCCCTTCCGGTAACAAACCGGAAATGCGTCAAAATAATATTTTCATTGAACCAAAAAAGATTGGCATGATGATAAAAAAGACTCTTACGGAAACCGGGGCTAGCGTAAGACTTGTTTTACCAGAAATGAATTCCCTTTCTTTGGCTTCTGTGGCCGTAACCGGCAACTTACTCCTCCAAAAAGGCGCTGAAATTTGCATTATTGCGGGCAAAGAAAAAATTTACACAGCAAAAACTTTATGCGTGCAAGATTTTGAAGACTACGGTCGCCGCGACTACCAACGTCCTGTTAGGGACGAAAAACAAGGCATGATCCCGCCTAAAGTCGCGCAGGTAATGCTTAACTTAAGTGGTTGTAAAAACGGCAATACCATACTAGACCCTTTCTGCGGTATTGGAACTATAGTTCAAGAAGGCTTGCTTCTTGGCTATAGAATGTTCGGATCAGACATAAACCGTGTGGCTATAAGAGGAAGCGAACAAAATTTAGAATGGTTTAGGAACCGCTACAAAATTGCTCCGGGTAAATATATTATAAGTGTTTCCGATGCCACGAAAGTTTCAGAACTAATTGGCAAAGAAAAAATTGGCGGAATAGTTACAGAATGTACCCTAGGACCAATATACGGCAGTTATCCAAAAGAGCACGAAATAAAGAAAAATTTTGCAGACTTAACCAACCTTTACACCGAATGCTTTAAGGAATTTGCCAAATTCCTGCCAAAAGGGGCTAAAATTGTTATGTGTATACCAGCTTATAAAAAAGGCAGGCACGACTATGAAAAGCTTCCCGGTCTTGACTTCGGGGGCGCTTTAGGATATAATTTTATAAGTTTAATCCCCTCCCCTGTAGCTAAAAAATACAAGTTTTTAAAGCTTACGGAACGCGGAACAGCTATTTACGACCGCAAGGACCAAATAGTGGCAAGGGAAATAGTTATTTTTGAAAAACAATAACTTATAACAATTAATATTTAACTGATAAGGCAGTAGCTGTTATAGGTTATTAATTATCAGTTATTAATCTAATATTCTATGGCCCATAAAAAAGCCGGAGGCAGTACCGCCCTTGGGCGCGACTCAGTCTCCAAACGCTTAGGCGTTAAAATATTCGGTAACCAGGCTGTTAAAACCGGCCAGGTTATAGTTAGACAAAAAGGCAGTAAGTACCATGCCGGCAAAAACGTCCGACAAGGCAGCGACTCTACCCTTTACTCTCTTGCCAATGGCTTAGTTAAATTTCAGAACAAGCAAATTCGAAAATTCCACGGTAACCTACAAAAAACTAGGGTCGTTAGTGTTATAGCTTCTTCAAAATAGATCCCTAAATTTTATCCCATCTTTGGCCTGTGGCCAAAGATGGGATATTTTATTTGTAACACTAGCCACAAAAATACGTTATAATACCTGCATGGAAATGCTTGAGCTTATTAAAGAAGCACAAAAAGGCAATAATAGCGCTTTTAGTCAAATTTACGACTCTTACGCAGACTTGCTTTTTCGCTTTATTAAAACAAAAGTGCAAAACCAGCAGGAGGCTGAGGACCTACTTCAGGAGGCTTTTATTAAAGCCTGGAGAGCGTTGTCTCGCCTAAAAGCTGACCAAAGCCTTAAGCTCAAACCCTGGCTCTATACTATTGCCCACAACTGTGTAAACGACCACTTTCGGAAAATATACAGACGGCCTGAGAACTTAGAACTAGATGAAAATTTAAACATTTCGTCCGGCCGCTCGCCTGCCGAAGAATTAGTAATTTCGTCAGATATAGAAACATTAAAAAAGGTTATGGAAGGCCTGCCGCCTCAGTATAAAGAAATTCTTGAATTGCGATACATCCAGGACATTGACCCAAAGGCCTGTGCCGAAATTTTAAAAAAAATCCCGTCAGCATACGCGTTTTGCAATACAGAGCACTAGCTAAGCTTAGGGAAATTTTAGAACAACACCATGCTATGGAATCAAAAAAAATTTAATAAGGAAATTAAGGCTTTAAATAGCTTGCCTAAAGAAAGCTCTTTGCACCCTTTGCGCAAAGAGCAAATTAAGCAAGCTATAATGGCGGAAATCAACTCTCCTGTCACTGAGAAAGAGACGGGCTGGGGCTTTGGCTGGAAGGAAAGGAACCTAACTTTTATACGTTATATTATAGCCAGCATATTAGGTTTGTCGTTAGTTGGCGGAACCACTTTCGCTTCTTCTAATTCCCTCCCAGGCGACACGCTTTACCCCATAAAACAAATAAAGGAAAAAATTGAAATTAGCTTAAAAGTCTCAGCTGAAGCCAAAGCAAAACTCCAGTCGCAGTTCGCGGAAGAGCGCCTTAAGGAACTTAGCCGGCTTAGAATGCAAAACCCACCCAAGGCCACCCTAAGCAACTCCCAGCAAATAAATAACCAAAGCAACGAAAATGAAGCTAAGATTAATTTACAAAATGCCATAGAAACTTTAACTACTGTAAAAGAAAATTTAGAGGCCAAAGGTAATACCCAGGCCGCTTCTTCTGTAGGACAAACTCTTTTAAGGTTAGAAGGCAGGCACGAAGGCGGCGTGGAAGTGGAGATTAACCATAATAGCACAAGCACAAGTGGCCAAAGCCAGGTAAAAATTAAAACCGAAGAACCTAAAAATGAACCGGGAAATGAAAATAAAAATGTTAAAGGTATAAAAACCGACCAAAATTTACAAACAACTCAGACCGCGAGTTCTAGTCGCCCAAATAGCGGGATATTAAAAATAGACATACCTGCTAACATAAATGGCAATCAAAAAGACGGTCGTTCCAACGCTAACCGAAAAGATAATTAATAAAAAAACCGCTGCCGTTAAAATAGGAAGCGGTTTTTTAAATCTAGATTTATTTTGCTTTTATTTTCACCACTGCTTTCATAAAGCCGTTAAAGAGCGGGTGCGGAGAAAGAGGGCGGGAAAGAAATTCCGGGTGAAACTGACTGCCTACAAAAAACGGATGGTCTTTAATTTCAACTATCTCTACCAATTTACCATCAGGTGTGGTACCGGCAATTGTTAACCCTGCATTAACTAGTTGTTCACGGTAAGCGTTGTTAAATTCGTAGCGGTGGCGGTGGCGTTCTGAAATGGTAGCGCTGCCGGTCTTTTTTATTATGCCAGATGCTACATAGGAGCCTTCGGTGTGCGTACCTCGAGCAATAACGCAGTCCCAAGCGCCAAGACGCATTGTAGCGCCATATTCTCGGTTTAAAAGCTTTTTTTCCTGGTCAGGCATAATGTGTATAACCGGGTGCGGGTTATCGTCGTCCACCTCTGTAGTATTTGCGCCCTTAAGGTTTGCCACATTGCGAGCAAACTCAATGGTGGCCATTTGCATGCCATAACAAAGCCCCAAGTAAGGCACTTTACTTTCACGAGCATACTTAATAGTTTCTATCATTCCTTCCGTCCCCCTACTACCAAACCCACCCGGAACAACTATGCCGTCAAATTCTTTTAAAATTTTTGCCGCGCCGTGTTTTTCTATATCTATACTGGAAACCCAATGTAGGTTTGCTTTAACACCATTACTCCACGAAGCATGCTTAATAGCTTCTACCACTGAAACATACACGTCGGACAGTTTGTAGTCGCCGGTTTCAAAGTATTTTCCCACCACGGCAATATTAACAGCCTTTTCTGAATTATTTAGTTTGGTTATTTTAGAAAGTAAGTTGTTCCACTCTTTCATCCCGCTCTTTTTTGGCTTTAGCTTAAACTTTTCTAAAATTTTATCTGTAAATTTTTGCTGATCAAAGCTAAGCGGCACACGGTAAATGGTGTCTAAGTTTGGCGCAGATATTATATGAGAAGCCGGTACGCTAGTTATCCAGGCTAAGGTTTCTTTTCTTCTGTCGTCCACAGCTTTTTCGGCCCTGCAAACTAAAAAGTCAGGCTGAATACCGCTACCGTTTAAAATGCGCACAGAGGTCTGCATTGGCTTAGACTTCATTTCCCCAACAGAGGGAGGAGTTGGTAAGTAGCCCACGTGAATATGAATTACGTCCCGCCCGTCTCGGTACTTCATTATGCGGTTAGCTTCTATAAACAACACGTTCTGGTATTCTCCAACTGTACCGCCAATTTCCGCAATTACAAAGTCAGCCTTGCGCTCCTCGGCCGCCTTTTCCATTCTGCGAATTATTTCTTCCGGCACGTGTGGCACAATTTCTACGTCTTCGCCGTCGTATTCAAAATTGCGTTCTTTTCGAATTATAGTCTGGTAAATTTGACCGTTAGTTACATAGTTGGAAGACGATAGATCTGCATTCAAAAAACGTTCATAGTTTCCCACGTCCTGGTCTGTTTCCACCCCGTCTTTAGTTACAAAAACTTCACCGTGTTCCTGCGGGCGTATAGTCCCTGCGTCTACATTTAAATACATATCCATTTTAACCGGCGCTACTGTATAGCCCCGACTTTCCAACAATGCCGCAAGCGAGGCGGTGGTAATGCCTTTTCCGACACTGGATATAACTCCGCCGGAAACGAATATAAACTTTGTATTTAATTTTTTAGCCTTTCGGGCTTTTATGTGATAGGACATAAGGAATTTAAAATTTAAGATTGAGATTTAAAAGTTATTTGGCCTGCCCTGTATCGGATGGTACAGAGATAAATTTAAAAGTTTCGCCTATTTTTTCTATTATTTGAGATTTATTTGACCTTGAAAATGCCTTTTCACTAACCATGAAGTCAAATATTGTAATCAAATTGTTATTTTTATCAAAAATTTCAAAACTTGCGACGTAGCCACTTGCTTGGCATGATTTTACTGTTTTCAACACACCCCCACTAATAAAAGTTAAATTTAAATCTTTGTCGCAAGGGTAGGGCAAATAATAAGCCTTTAAATATTTTGTATTCTTATTTACTATTGCTTCCTTAATTTTTAAATACTCTTCTTGAGTAACACTCCTAAGCATGCAATGTGGGTCATTTATTGGGCAATCGATTTTTTCTGCCTCAATAATTGTTTTGGGCAAGCTAGCAAATTCAATAACCTGTACACCCACACCAGGTTTTGTTTCATCACCTTCCTTATACACATATCTATCGTCGACTACTTTTGAATCGCTCGGCACTGTAAATTCAAACCCATACTTCGTGTTTTGATAAATTTTAAACGGACTCAGAATTTCTTCAGTTGGGGTTATGGGTTTAATTTTATATGTCTGCGCAGCAGAAGTTTTATGCACGGGCAATGCCGCTTGTTCGGCTATGTATATTTGTTGTCTGTGGTAGGCATCTATTTGCTTTAAAAAAATTAATGCCCCGCCGCTAGCAAATAAAGTTACGATTAAAATAATCAGCAAACTATTTAGTTTGGATTTTGGCATTGCCGGGTGGTCTATTTGGTTGTAGGGAGGAAAAGATTGCATCTTTAAATTATTCTAATTAACCTAATTATTCTAATTTCTAAATAAATCCCAATTCCCAATCTTGAAATGTCCAAGTCTTAAACATTATTTGGGTACTTAGGATAATTAGTATAATTAGAAATTCTACTTTGCTTCTACCTTAATTTTAACATTCGCTATAATTCCTTGCGCCAATTTAACTTTTGCCATATGTTCTCCTAGCGCTTTAATTGACGAAACTATTTCAACCTGATGGCGATCAATAGGAGTGGAAATTTTACTACTTACTACGTCCGCAATATCTTTTTCATGCACTCCCCCAAATACTTGGCCTTTGTCCCCCACTTTAACTGTTACAGTAAACACGCGTTTTTCCAAATCTGCTTTTAAATTGTTTAATTTTTCAATTTCTTTTAATTTTTTACTTTCCGCTTCTTTATTTTCTTTATTTACCTTTGCAATAATTTCAGGGGTAGCTATTTTGGCAAACCCCTTGGCAATTAAAAAATTCTCGCCAAAACCGCTTGCCACTTCTTTTATTTCACCTTTTTTTCCATGCCCAGGGGCATCTTTTGTAAAAATTACTTTCATAAGTACGGAATTACTAATTTTACAGATGCTACACATCTTCCCAGCAGTAGGATACGTATAATCTGTAATTCTGTAAATTACAAATAAAAAAACTCGCAATTCGCGAGAGTCCCAGCCCTTTACCTAGAATAGGTAATTTGGGCTCTTTCTTATTATACTTAAAATTAAACTTTTGGCAAATGTGGAAAAATAATGAGAATTTTCATGAAGACTCCCATCATTTCCCAGTTATATCTTTAGGTACCGCCTTATTGCCAATAATGTAGATATTACCGACAAAACCAAGCCTAAACCGAGTAAAATTAGCATTAAGAACCAAAAATTAAATATGTTTTGGTTAAATACCGAAATTTGAGGATTTACGTAAAAAGCAATTTTAGGCAAAAACTTACTAAACACAGGCGAAAGCAAGGCCCCGGTAATTATAGTAGCGAATATTCCGTACAAAAGACTTTCTACTACAAAAGGTCCCCGAATGTACCAATTTGTTGCACCTACCAGACGCATAATTTCCACTTCTTCTTTACGGTTATAAATTGTAAGGGTAATAGTATTAAAAATAACCAAAATAGCAATTAAAGAAAACACGGCAATTAAGCCTAAGCCAAAAGTAATAACGAATTTTAATATTTTGCTTAGGCGGTCTATAACTACTCTGTTGTCTTCGTAATTTATTTTGTCGATAAAGTCCTTGTATTTTGTATCTGAAAGTTGATTTGCAATGTCTGGGTAGTCTTCTAAATTATTAGCCTTAACATTTAAAGTGGCAGGAAGAGGATTTTCCGTTAATTCGTTTAACGATTGAGCAATAAGCGGGTCATTACTATGCTTGTCTTTAAATTGCTTAAACGCATCGGCAGCCGAGGTATAGCGTACGCTTTGAATTTTTGAATTAGTTTCAAGTTCTTTTTTAATTGTATTTATTTTTTCTTCGCCCAGGCCAGACTTAAAATATACGCTAATATCCACGGTATTTTTTATAGTCTTAAGTGAATATTGGGTTATGCCAAAAATTAAAAATAACGCGGCAAAAATTACTAAAGTTATACTCATAACCATAGTCGCGGCCGCAGACAAAGACAAATTTCGCCAAAAATTGACGAAACCTGTTTTAACTATTCGAAAGAATGAAATGGAGTCAAACATAGGATGAATGACAAGATTGGTCAAAATTGACATGAATGACAAGATTTTAAAATGCAATCATGTCAATCATTTAAATCTTTTAATTCTTGTCAATTTACATTACAACTTATACTTTCCCTTCTCCTGCTGGATGGTAATTTTCCCGTCTTCTATGGTTATAACGCGCTTTTTTATTTTGTTAACAATATCTGCAGCATGTGTGGCTAAAATAACCGTTGTTCCCAAATTATTTATTTTAAGAAGTAGATCAACAACTTCGCTGGCATTTACCTCATCTAAATTACCCGTAGGCTCGTCGGCAAGCAAAAGAACTGGGCGATGAGACAACGCACGGGCAATTGCCACGCGCTGTTTTTCTCCGCCAGACATTTCGTCCGGGAAATTATTGCGCTTGTGGTGTAAACCTACTAGCTCTAAAATTTTTGGTACTTCTTTATATTGACTCCAAGATCTTTTGGACCAAATC
>CAZAED010000037.1:0-261 GCA_964484145.1 uncultured Candidatus Saccharibacteria bacterium
AACAGCTGGGGTAGGAGTTGGAGTAGGAGTAACAGCAGCTCCGGCTGTGGTAAAGCTTTGACCGCTTGATATACTAAGGTTTCCCGCCATGTCTCTACTCTTTACTCGGTAGTAATAGGTAGTGTTAGGAGTAAGGTTAGAGAAGTTAACTATATGACTTAAAACAAGGCTTGCATTAACAGGAGAAGAAGCCCCATAAGCAGAAGACAGGCCATATTCTATTTGGCTGTCAGATCCTTCGTTAGTAGTCCAGGAGACTGT
>CAZAED010000037.1:271-8682 GCA_964484145.1 uncultured Candidatus Saccharibacteria bacterium
TGGAAGTAATAGAGGAAGATAAAACTGCAGATATGACAGGAGCTGTTGTATCTACAGTAGTAGGAGTTGGAGTGGGAGTGGTTACTGGAGTAGGCGTTGGGGTTACTGGAGGAGGAGTGGGAGCGGGAGTGTTGTTAGAGGCTGAACCTAAGGAAGCTACAGACATTTCCATAGCTACGCCATTGTCTGTGGCTACTTCTGCTCCTGAGCTATTTAGATAAGATACTTTAAAATAAGCTGTTTTCATGGGTAGAACAGGCAGAGTTATGGTACAGGAGGTAGTACAAGGCATATTGCTGTAACTGTCGCTAGTTACATAAGAGAAAGGATTAGAGTCTGTAATAGTAGACACGGTAGAAACACATCCTTCCCTTCTGGATGTGCAATAGTAGTCTGTGGGACTACCCTGTTCGCTATAACCAAAATAGACTTTAGCTTGAGTTATACCTTTACCTGTTGGTGGAGTTAATGTTAAGGGAGCTCTTACAAAAGTGGTTCTGTCTATGCCGTCTTGCTGAGGGATAGGGGGGATTTTTACCAAAAAGATTGGGTTGCCTCCTATGTATGAATTCATAATTGCCCAAGAGCCGTCCGGCAAAACTTTTACGTTGGCCGTGCCGGACTGGTGAGCGTAAGAAAAAGCTCTGCTTAAAACACGAATCGATTGGCCGGTATTGTCATTCTGAAATTTAGTCTGAGTTACCGCAAAGCCGATTGTCGGCATATCGCCTATACAAACATTTAAAGAGCCATCATAAAATTCATTACCGCTACAATATCTATGTCCTAAAGTTAAAACCGGAACGTTAAAATAGATGTCGCCAGACTGGGAACCACTTACACATTCCCCGGCTTTGTTGGCAACACAGTAGGTATAGTTATATTCACTGCCAGTACCGATTACGCTTCCGGGACCGCTAATATCTACCATTTGGTAATTGCCGTTAAAAGCAAAAGTAGCCCCTTGTTTACGATTTAAACCATCACCCCCGTAATGCGGAACATCAAGTCCGTTATAAAAATACTGATAGAGGTTGCCGCCTAAACTTTTTGTGGCGCTGTCGTTTTCTTGAGTCGCGATATTTCCGCCTGTATATGGATGCATATCCAAAAACCAGCTAGCGCCATGGTAAGGCATGGAAGAATGCTTTTCAAAATAGTTGCCGCTTGCGGGAAGTTTGGCTCCGGCAAAATTTGGAGATAAATTAACGTAACCGGTTGGACTCAAAGTCCAAGTCGCCGGGTTGCTTGGAACTACGTCGCTGAACCTACCGGTATCTACCCGCTTACCCCCTCGGTTGACCGGGTGACTGCCAAAGTTTGATCCGTAATGATATGAGTTTTCACCTCTTGGTGATTGGGTAAAATTCCAAAAAATTACCGGTATGTCTCCGGGGTTCTGCGCAGGAGCTCCGCTCGGATCGTAAATAGCAGCATTGCAAAAAGCAAACATTCCCGTACCAGCCGGTTGGGATCTTGGATATAAATATGTCTGATCTTTACCGATCCCTCGTTTCACAACCCATTCGGCGGAGCTTCGCTTTTCGGTAATTTGTAGGTATTCGCCGCCCACCGCAAACAAATCTCCGACTTCCGCATCCATCAAATAATGATCTACCTCATCCGAAACCGGCTCCCCCGGCTCAAAACCGGCGGGTTGTGGCCCCCAAGCAGCATTCCAGGCAGAGGTCACTCTAATTGTTGAAAGAGCGCCAGCGGAAACGCCTCCAGGCAAACCGTCTACTAGTTTAACTATATATCTGCCTGCCCCTAAACCGCCTTTGGTAAATTGAGTGTGTACGGCAATTACCGGTTCCGGACCCAAAAACTCACCGGTATGGGAAGTGCACCAGCGCGACTTTGGCTGCGCATACATAGGAATAAAAGCCGTGACTGTTTTTGTTTGCAAACTAAACGCACCAATCCAGCCAAATGAATCCTGTATGCCTCTTGAACATCCAAAACCTATGTAGCCGCCCATATTGGACCCGCCAATGCCGCAATTAAATTTAGTCGGATCAAAGTTCGGATCGAAATCTCTAATTTGTTTTGCAATAGTATTAGGAGCAGGTGTTAAATTTGTAATTGTAAGAGGTATGCCGGCCGGCATGCCGCTGCTAAGACCGGGGGTTTTGGGCTGGTCGTTGCCGATGTATGTTACTTTAAGCAAAACAGTTTCGCCATTGGAAGCCAAAGAGCCTTGGCAATAAAAAACGTTTGCGTCGCTAGTGTCCCAGGCTATTCCGATAATATTGCCGCAACCATTTACGCCTTCTCTAAGTCCATAAGCCTGACCCCAATAATACATAGCGCCTAAATACCTGACTTCCCCGGTTTGCGGGTGGATGGCATAAAGCAGCGGCGCCCAGTCGTTTATTACAGCGCAGCGATAAAAACCATTGGACGATAAAACCGGCGAACACCACTCATGAAAACCGGCCGAACTCCAGCCAAAACTGCTACCGTCATAAGCCAAAGAACCATCAGAAACCAAAGCCATATTTTTGTACAAAACTCCGGTTCTTGGATCTATAAACTTAGCATTTCTGTCAGTTGTACTTATAGTCGGATACATATACCCACTTCTGTCTTCCGGATTATTCTGTATCCCATCAGAATAAGTCATGCCAAAAGGGATGTTGGCCGTGGTAAAAGTACCGGAGCCTATTTTATTACCGCAGGTAATTTTGTAGTAATGTAAGGTATTGGTCTGCAGAGCTCTGGAGTAGTTGTTACCATCAAGGCCTTTTTCTACCAATCTTTTGCCTACTACAAATATACGCTTTGTACCTGAAGACAAAGCTTCTACTTTAGTATCTAAATCAGCATTGGTAAATATGCTTGGATTAATATCGTGAGAGAGAGGGCTATAGGAACTACTTTCAGAGACTTGAATTCTGCAAGGGTTGGTGTCAGGAGCGGTGTAAGTGATGACAGCTTGAGTGTTAGTCGTATTTATAACCTGGTTTACAAAATCCCCTGTTCCCGTGCTGGATCCTAAAACTTTTCCCTGGCTGTTTGTTGTTTGATTATTTACCGAAGGCTTAAGGTCATCGTACCCCTGAATAATTTCTTTCATAGTTAAAGCACCTGCAAAGTTAGGCAGGAGGAGAGAAATACAGAGAGTGATGATGATTTTTTTTGTAAAGCCTTGGGTCATAAATTAATTTTAGATTTCGAATTTTAAATTTGTAATTAATATCTTAATATCCCTATCCCCTCCTAATTACTCCTTACTAATTACTTATTACTAGTATTATTCTATCTTCCTTAAAGGCACCACATCCCCTACAGGTAAAGAAAGGTCAGCTGAATTAGCAATAACCACATTAGAGAAGTCATTGTCAAAGTGCCAGCTATTCCAGACTTCTTGGGATGGATAACCATATCTTTTGTTGTCTGAACCTATGTAATAGATAGTTCCTTGGATGTTAATGTCTGTCCCTGGTAGATGAGCAAGTTTAGGATCAGAGATAACAGAGCCTACTGCCATTTTATCTAGCTCTGGGGTTGTAACCGTCAGGACTTTAGTAAAGCTAAAGCCTAAGGTTCTAAAGGTAGCTTCTGAGTTAAAACCATGTTTTAAACCTCTGGAAATAAGATAAACAGTAGGATTAGTTGGTGATTTAACTAAAGCTCCTTCACCGGGGAGTAATAGTGGTCCTACAGGAAGATTGATATCTCCTGCTGTAGCTGTTCTAGCGTCTTTAAACTCAAGGCCGTGACTAAATAACATACCTGGGTTAGTTATGCCTAATCTTTTACCTTCTTTTACTACATAGTAGGTACCATTTTGGTTAATTAGTTTTAATGGTACAGAGTTAGTAGAGGAAGTGGCATTAGTATTAGTAGTTTGCTGTTGCTGCTGCTGTGGTTGCTGAGTGGTGTTAAAAGGCGTAGGGGTAGGAGCTGGTGTATTTTGGAAGGTTACTATGGGAAGTCCTGGGGTTGGGTTGGGGGTGGGAGTTGTGTTGGTTGGAGTAGGAGTAGCTACCGGAGTTGGGGTGGGGGTGGGAGTTGGTGTTGATACATAGACAGAAGATGAAGAAACTGAAACAAAGGCTGAAGGATTAGACTGATTGTTGTATTCGGTTTTTATCCAGTCGGCAGAACGAACTATACTCGATAATCTTATTTCATCTAAAAGCCCACCAAAATAACTAGGGGCCATAATATTTGAGCAAGCATTAGAACCATCCGACAGAATCCCTGTATTTTGGGCTATTCTCCATCTATCACCCTTTGTCCATAATGTATCTAGCGGAGAGGTGCCTTTAACTACCCCGTCTAGATAAAGCCCCATTCCTTGTCCATTAATAGCTGTGTTGGCGATATAATACCATGTATTTTGGCTTGTGGAATCTGATGACTGAATACATCTTGACCTTATTGCATTTTGATCATAAAGATAATTAACAGGTTTAAATGAACCATCTATTGACATTTGATGTGACCATGCAATAGATGGCCCAGCTGAATTAGTTCTTGTAATAATATTTACTGGCACGCTCGTTGCGTATTTTATCCAAGCTGAAAGAGTAAATTGTGTTAGGTTAGTAGTGTCTAAAAGCTCCATATAGTCAGCATCACCAGAAAAATTATAGCCGTAGCCAACTTTTCCTACACCCTGAACACTGTCTCCATCAACATCAATTAAAGTAGCATCAATATTATTAGCAGTAGAATCTTGGTAAAAATTAGTAGTAGTACTATCGCCATCATTTAAATGATGCACAAATCTATAATCACTCCAAACATTAGCCTTGTCTTGTTGATCTGTGGCACTACTATTACCAAAGTAAAGGTTTAAACTAACATCAGCAAGTGATGAAATAGAAGGTACTTTAACCCAAGCAATTAATTCTCCTGTGCTTGGGTCATATTTCTCTATCTCATGAGAGAGTTTAGTGTTTGAAGAAGAGGTAAAGACCAGGTCATAACCTTGCGTAGATGCTACTTTACCTAAGTTGGATGTTGATTTAAGTTCTGGGTCTGTAATAGAGATTAATACAGGGAAATTACTATGAGATCCTTGAACTTGGGTTTTGTTAATAGTAATAGTCTTTTTGTAATTAAAAGATTGATTGTACCATTCCCCTGTTTGAGTTGTTTGAGTAGGAGTAACTGTAGGTGTCGGAGTGGGAGTTGGGGTAGGAGTTACAGAAGCAGAAGCTGTGGTAAAGCTTTGGCCAGAAGATACGCTTAAGTTACCTGAACTATCCCTGCTCTTTACTCTGTAGTAATAGGTAGTGTTGGGAGTAAGGTTAGAGAAATTAACTGTATGATTAAGAGTTAATATACTGTCTATGGGAGATAAGCTGCCATAACTACTAGATAAACCATATTCTATCTGGCTATCTGATGCTTCGTTAGTTGTCCAGGTTATTCTGGCAGAAGTAGAAGTTATGCTAGATGAAGTAACAGCAGAGATAACCGGAGCTGTTGTATCTACGGTAGGAACTGGAGTTGGGGTAGGAGTGACTGTGGGGGTTTGAGTGGGGGTTGGTACAACACTTGGTGCTGGTGTAGGAATAACTGAAACACTCGCTCCGGAAAGAGCTGCATCAAGCATGGCAAAATCCACTCCCGGATCCTTTCCGTCTGAAGCTTTATTTTTAAATTGGGAATTGGAGGCTAAAGCCCAATTATGGTAATTTTCAAAAGCTAAGCTACTATTTACAAATCCTACTTCAGCTTCTGTATTTACAACAAAAGATGATGGATATTTTAAAGCAATATTGCCACTGGTCTTATCCCACCTAGTATCAATTATCACGTTATTACTGGTACTATACCCTGGCCAACAACCTGAAATATTAACGTCGTCAGAACAAGCCAAACCATAGTTTCCATAACTTATAATATTGTCTTTAAATACCAACCCCTCAGCTGGCAAAGTATTAGAAATTCCAAGCATCATACCTGAAGGGGTGGTGTTTACATTCCGCACAGTATTGTGAAATATTTTAATATTATTTCCACTTTTACCTAAAATAAAGTAGTATTGGGTATTTATACTGTTCACAATGTTATTGGAAATTTCTACATTCTGACCATTTTCAATGGTACGATATTCATCAGATAGCGCAATAGTAAAATATCCTTTAGCTTTAAAAATATTATTGCTTATTTTTACATTTTTTACTGTCGTCCAGGGAGTGGTGCCGTTTTGATTTCTCACGGTGATACCTATCAAATTACATGACGCTCCCAAAAAAGTATTGCCTTCAATTACCAATCCTATGGCTGACTTTACTTCATAATAAGATTTGCAAATACCAAATTTTTCCCACTCAGGTCTTTTATGAAAAGTATTTCTTATAATTGTAATATTACCAGGGGCGCTACCATCCCAGGCAGCTCCGCCGGGAGCAAGCGGTGAAGAAACTAGAGCGCTGGGACCTTCTCCTTTGTAACTTACAAGGTTGCCATTTATTGCCGTAACCCTCGCTGTTTTATTTTCCCCAACTGGCATTTTAAATGCCACCAAATCTCCGACATCTAAATTAGAAGTATTGCTAAATACAGCCTCTGATGCAGTAGCACCCGTAGACAAAATTGCGGTATTAGTCGAAGGCGCTCCGCCCCCTCCGGTAAAAATATTATTAAACCAGGCTTCTAAAAAATTATTTTCAATTAAATAAGGTCCCGGGCCACTTATAATTAAAATAGCTTCAGTATCTATCATCTCGTTGCTGTTATAATACTTACCGGTAAAATTTGAAAAATAACTATTTTTAATAGTAATATTTACACCGTCTAAATGTATACCTCGATTAGCCGAACGAAAATCCGAGTCGGGCTGTGTAATATCTTCTATAGGATGAAAAATGGAACGGTCAAAAATAATATTTTTTGGCTCTAATCCTAGAGGAGTATTATCGTCTCCGTCAACTAAATTTGGTGTATGGCCTTTTTGACTTGCGGCTAAAGTGTTTCTAAACTCAATACCAACTATTTTCCAATGATGTGCGCCGGGCATAAATTTCAAAACCGAATAATTATTACCAGTTACTAACTTTGCCATAGCGGACATATGCTCCAATCCAACTCTAGATCCCTCTGCAGGTAAATCTGAAATATTTGATGTACGTATTGTAATATAATCACTTTCCGTGCCATTACAACCAGTTGTTTTATTAGTTAACTTAAAAGGCTCACCAACAACTGAATTAGGGTAGGTATAGGTTTCATACTCTGCCCCTGCTGTAAGCACAATCGTGTCTCCACATTGAGCATTTGCTAACGCTGTTCTAAAAGCTGCACCATTAGCAACAGGATCAGCCCCGGCTGGGACATTAAAAATTGTTGCGCCTAAAACCATCGGTTTAGGGTTATCGTACCCCTGAAGAATTTCTTTCATAGTTAAAGCACCTGCAAAGTTAGGGGTGAGCAGGCACACAATAGAAAAAATGAGGATTCTCCTCTGTATTTGTTTGTGAAACATATTTTTTTGCCTTATTTTGAGGCAATATTCAGTTGTATTTTTGTTTCTGAACTTTGAATTAATTTTGCGAATTTATTTAAGTCATTTTAGCAAATTTAGACTATTTTGTCAATTTTTTTTCACCCTGTATAGCCTATCTTCACCGGATTCAAAAACTAATTCTCCGATTTGGTTAAATTTTTTTTCAAAAATATTTAAATATTTTTCGCGTTCTAGTTTTCCTACATAAACATACTCAATATTATAATTTTCAATAATTTTTTTTACTTCATCTAAATTATTTGTCTCGTAAAGTTTTTGAATGTCTCCCGCCACTTTGGAAACTTTGCCCCAACCGGTTTCCACTTGCTGTCCCGGCAAAATGTTTTTTGCGTTCTTGCCCTCAAACCGCCAGGTCCATTCGTGTGTCTGCCAACCAACAGGTGCTATGTGCCCGGTAAATGTACTTATGCGAGCATAGTTAGTGTAGCTGTCCCCTGCGGCCTCAGCTATAACACTTCTTACTTTTAAATTTTTATTTATGTATTTTATTGTTTCAAGATCACCGACATCAGCCGTCAACATCCACTTGCTGCCGTCTAAACTTTCTATATTTCTATCTTTCTCATTTAAATAAAATTGCTTTATAGCCTGGTAGGGGTAAAACATGCCGGCAATAATAGCAATAACGATCATCCATTTGGAATATTTTTGTTCTAAAACTTTTTTATTAAACAAAGACAGACAGTAAACAAATACTAGTGACAAAATCGTCCAGGCATGGTAACCAAATTTAAAAGTCGTATTGGCTCGAAAGTATGGCGGGTTAGCCACGCTGTAAATATCGCGAATAAAAATAATTTCTAGTCCTGAAATAATTCCGACTGCCAAAATTGCGGCGGGCACTGCAAATAAATTTTCTTTAAAGAATTTTCTTTTAAAAATTATAGCCGCTAAAATACCTATTAAAAATATTCCCCACATT
>CAZAED010000038.1:0-8655 GCA_964484145.1 uncultured Candidatus Saccharibacteria bacterium
CCATAACGTTAACTTAACTATATCAAATTTATATGGCCAATACAAAACCCCGCCTCTCGCAAGAGGCGGGGTTAATTATGTCAATTTTATTTTCCACCAAAGGCGGATCTACCCGGGCATAAAATTTTCTTAAATTATAACAATTGTTTTATGGAGCCGCTCCACCCCCGCCGCCACCTTCGCCACCTCCCGTCTGACCGCCTCCGCCTCCGCCTTGGCAAACAAGATCATCCGGCGGGCATGGCGGTGGACCCCCAGGCCCACCCGGACCGCCTCCACCAAAACCTCCGCCTCCCTGCTGGTTGCCGCCTCCGCCGCCGCCTAATGGGTCATCGGGAGGTGGCGGTGGTGGACCACCAGCATTACCGCCTCCGCCTCCGCCAAATTTAATAAAATTCCAACAAGGACCGTTATTTCCAAAGTCTCTAGCCTCTAAAGTTACAAAAGGATTGTTGGTCCCTAAAGCACAGCCAGCGTCCGCAATCCCGGCAAAATTAAACATGCTGGTATTTAAAAGCTTGATAAACCATTTTGACAGAGGAATGGTAGACATTATTTTATTAATCATGCCCGGCTGTCCGTGCAATAGAAAATGATTTTCAACAAGCAAATTTTCACCTTCGGTTATTTTTACAGTTTTATCGGGTATATCTATTCTTAAATTATAAAAAGATCCGGTAGATGAAGTCCCCATTCCTGAAATGGTTGTAGTTAGCCAAGGCGAAAGCAAAACTACTTCGCCATTATTATGGTTAAATTTTCCGCTGCCGCTTCTGGTAATATCATTAGCCACGCGAAGGCTGCCGGAAGTTGAGGTAGCTACGCCGCCTGAAACCGAAAAGCTTCCGTCAAAAGTAAGCTGGCCGCTGCCGCCATTAAAAGTTCCTTCTGATTGGTTAAAAGCTACTGCATTTAAATTACCGCCTGGCGAAAAACTAGCTGTAGTTGTTGCCAGACGCAAAACATTTACTGGCCAGGTTAAAGTTAGCTGGCTAGTAGTTGCGGTAAACCCTATATCAAGGTCCGAGCAAGCGCTGCCTGTATCGTTGTCGCAGGCTGCCAAAGAGGCATTAGTTAAAGTTGAACTGTTTTTACTATCCAATAAAACACGATTTTTGAATATAGACAAATTAGTACAATTGCCCCCGCTACAGCCGCTGCCGTAATCAAAAACCAAAGTTCCCTGGTCACCACCGTCCGTATTAAGCCATAAAGTTAAAATATTACCGTTAGAAGGCTGGGTTACTGAACTAAAGCTAAAGGCTCCGGTTACCGCGGTTGAGGTTGCGCTATAAGCAGCCGTGCCATTTACCGCTAATTTTATTGGAGTTTCGCTTACCAATGGAGAACTTTCATTAACGCCATACACAACCCCGGAAACAGTTATGGTAGAGGAAGGAGGCGGGTTTAAGTCCACCCAAGCAAGACTGACTAAAGCAAAATCCCATGATGCTTTATTGTTTACCCCACTGTTTCCCGAAGTACTAGTCCTTAACTTTAAATTCATTTTGTTATTGTAAGTGTCAATATAATCCTCAGGGTTGTTTAAAACGCCATACGCGGTAATGGCTAGTGCTGTTATTGAATCGCTGGTCGTGGTAGCGCCGGTTGTGGAGACAGCACCAACTGTAACCCAGCCTCCAACCTGAGTTGCGTTATACCCGGCGTGGTCTTTTAATGCCGGGGTGACTAAATGGTCGGGATTTGTGCTGTTTGCGCCTCCGTCATACCTCATGGCAAAATGAATGGCTGCAGGCATAGCATTGCTCGGCATGGTAACGGCAAAATTTATGTTAGATGAGGCGCCTTCTTCCACTGTTGTTGAATGGGTAGTATCAAACGCGTAAATAGAATTTGCTAATCCCGTGCCTGCCGCAGCGCTTTCGTCTTCGGCAAAATTAACAAAATAACTATTTGTTCCTGTTTGGTCTATATTTCTGGTATTCGCGCAGTCGGTGGCTGTGCCGGTTCCCAATGTCACTTGGCAATCATTTGAGTCAGTATTAGTTGTACCGACAATGATATAAACATAGTCAAACCTGAGCCTTTGTGTTCCGTTAGAAAGACCTCGCCAGCCAACTCGTATTTCTCCGCCTGAAGCGCCGGTAGACAAATAATCGTTAATACTTACATTATTTTTCGCCCAAGAAGCTGTTGCGTCTGTGGCGCTGCATGCGATGCTGGCTGTAGTTAAGTCTTCCCAGGACGAAGAAGCAAAATTGTAAATTTTTGGCCTGTGGTTGATTCCGGTTGTGTTGCAGGCGTACTCAGCTTTTACATATATCGTATTCATTCCGGTGTAAGTTTTAACATTTTTAAATGCCCAATAAAAATCCGCGACTGATCCTGCCGTACCGGGAACTTCAAAATACTGTGTATCGCCTGCTGTTACAGACTGCTGCGCCGACGAGGTATTCCCGATTACTAAAGTACTCGTATAAGTACCGCTGGCAACCCCGCTGCCCAAATTGGTAAAACCACCTGGGTGATACACGCTGTCTGTTAAAGCCATAACCCTCAAAAAATCTACCGCAACTGCGGAAAGAGTATTTACCGTGGAATACAACCTTATTAGAACACGCTTATTTGAATCGCCGGAAACAAAATTACTTAAGGGGGTATTAATAGTAGAGAGCGTTGCCGACGTCCCTGTAGCAAAATACCCGTCGTAAATATGCCACTGCAATGCCGCAGGACTAGCGCTCGTAAAATTCACGTCAGTATTAGTTACAGTTTTTGTATTAAGAGTTCTCCAGCCCCCTACCGTACAATTGCTGTCTGCCCCGTTATTAACATCTGTTGAAGAAACCCAGTCACAAATTTGAAATTTAATATTGGGAACCGTTGCGTCAATATCTACATCAGCTTGAATTAATAATTTATTGGCGTTATTTAATTCAACATTGTCAATCCTAAGCTGCATGTCTATGCCGCCAGCGGTTGAAGACGCCATCCAATGTGCGCTATCATCGGTCAGTGCTCCTCTCCAAGAACCAAGATTAATGCCTTCTGTAGAAACCGCCACGGCAGAATTAACCTGAAGTTCCGTACCAACTGCCAAATTCCCCCCGGTAGGCAAAAACTGAAAGGTTTCCGTAGGCTGGCTGCTTTCTATCCACTGAAGCGACACCATGGCAAAATCCCAGTTGGTAGTGGTGTTGGTAGCGGCAGTACCCGAAGCCGTAGGCCTAAGCCTCATATTCATTTTATTGCTAACCGTATTTACAAATGTATGAGGGTTATTTTGGTAACCGTAAAGGGCGGTAGTCATTGTTGTTAAAGAGTCGGTAAAAACCTGGGTTGCGCTGTTTGAAGTAGCTCCTACTAAAACCCAACCGCCCACCGCCGCAGTAAGTCCGCTATAATCTTTTATTGTAGGCTGAACAGTTAAGGCGGTTGCTCCGGCCGTACCGGCAGCGTGCCTGGAGGCATAATGTATACCGGCCACCTGCATATTGCTGGAAAGTGTTACGGGAAAGTCTATATTGGAAGAAGTTGACTCTTCAACCGTCGTATCGTGGTCTACGTCAGTATAATAAATAGAGTTAGCTTCGCCTGTACCTGCCGTAGCGCTTTCATCTTCTGCTGGGTTTGCAAAAACAGCCGGAGTAGATGTAGAAGTATCCATATCACGGGTATACTGACAGTTAGTAGCAGTGCCCGTGCCCATGGTAATTTGGCATTGCGAAGTGTCCGCGTTTACGCTACCCACCATTACAAATACATAGTCCCACCTTACGCCAACAGTAGCACTGTTGCCACTACCCTCGAGCTTTACCCTCATAGTCCCGCCGCTTGCTCCGGTTGAAAGATAGTTATTAATACTTATATTGCCCTTAGCCCAGGCGCCAACTGTATCTGTTGCGCTGCAAGCTATAGTTGCGGTTGTAAGTGCTTCCCAGGAACTGGAATTAAAATTCCAAACATAGGGAGCCACATTAATGCCAGTGGTACTGCAACCAAACTCTCCCCTGACCATAAAGGCATTCATTCCCGTATAGGTCCTAACATCTTTAAACTCCAAATAAAAGCTGGGTTTTTGAGAAACTGTACCGGTGGCCGATATATATATACCGTCACTGCCCACAGAGGTAGTCATTGTAAGCTGTCCAGTAGCATTGTTGCCAACACCCTGGGCATTGGCATAGTAACCGGTTGGTGTACTGCTTGCTAAATTTACAAAACCTGCCGGCCAGTAAACACTGTCTATAATTGTGGTTACACGCAAAAAATCTACGTCTACCCGAGACGTAGTATTGGTAGTTGCAAAATATCTTATTAAGACCCTTTTGGTGGAATCGCTTTTTACAAAATTGCTTAAAGGCGTATTTATGCCGACGCCTCCTGCAGTAGTAGAAGTAGCCCAATAACCGTTATAAATATGCCACTGCAACTGGTCAGAAGCAGTGTCTGTATAGTTGACGTCTGTCCCGTTGTTGGTTTTTGTATTTAAGCTCCTCCATCCCCCGCCGGTGCACTGAGCATCGGCTGCCGCATTTACGTCGGTAGAGTTTACCCAATCGCAAATTTGAAACTTTAACTGAGGAACGGTGGCATCCAAATCCACTTCGGTTTGGATAAGCATTTTATTGGCGTTATTTAACTCTACTCCGTCAACATGCAACTGCATGTTTATGCCGGTAGCGGTAGAAGAAGCTGTCCAGTGCAGGTTGTCGTCCGCCAAGGTTCCGCGCCAAGAACCAAGATTGGTTCCCTGGACATCGGTAGTAGTGGCGGTATTGATTTGTAATTCCGTACCAAGCACTAAATTTCCGCCGGTTGGTGTATATTGATACCTTGCTGCTTGTGCATTTTTAGGTATAAAAAACCAAATTGCAAAAAGAATTAACGGTATATAAATTTTTGTTTGTATTTTTATAGGCATGCTTATTTATTTTTTATATACTCAAAAGTTTTTTTGGAAATTTCCTGCATTATGCCTTTGGCGTATTCTTTGCCGGCTTTGTCCTTATAAGCGCTTGGCTCCAGCATAACAGACAAAATATAAGGACGGCTGTCAAAGTAAACTATGCCGGAATCCGAATAAACGTTTAATTTGGTATTTTCTCCCTGCTTGTGGCTAAACATTACTTCCTTTGGTATTCCTAAATTCAAAAATTCTACAAAATGGTTTTGACTTAGCAGCTTTAAAAGTTTTTGGGAATTTTCCTGGTTTAAGTAAGAAGCGGTGTAAAGTACCCTAAAAAGTCTAGAGTATTCTTTGGCGCTAACTTTGCCCTGGTCTTCAAACAACTCCCCTAAACCAACCTCTTCTGCCATTGCCTCACGTTCTTCCAGGCTAGTGTTTCTTTTTATAATTCTGTAAGCCGTATTGTCAGAATTTATAAGCATTTCAACAATAAGCTTCCAAACCTCAAAACGGACATTGCTTCCTTCTTTGTACAAACTGCCGCTTCCGCTGTTTACATTTTCATCTAGCGCCTCAAGCATATCTGTCTCCTTCCAAAGCCCCTCTTCAACTTTTTTCATTGCCAGCATGGCAAGAGGAAGCTTTGCCAAAGAAACGGGCCAGACTTTTTCGTCTTTATTGACCGAAATGTTAGCGCCGGTATTTAAAAACTCAAAATAAATGGAGATTTTTGTAGAAGAAGCCTCTCTTACGGCAAGGGTGTTCAAATATTCACGCAGAGGCTGGATGTTGGTTATGGCGTCTTTTTGTTCAAGCAAATTACGGGTAGGATCCAACAAAGAATATCTGTTGAGTTTTTCTTCAAAAGAATGCTGTAAGGAGCCTTTTTTAAGGTTTGCTAAAAAAAACCAAACAACCAAAATACCCAGTAAAAAAGCTGCAAAACACAAAAATTTGTACTTTTTTTTGTACGCTAAAAATTTCTGTTCTTGTTGACTTAAGCCCATAAACTTATTCCTATATTTTGTTGTGCTTTTGTTTTTATTTCTAATTTAGAAGAAATATTACTTATATTATAGCACAACCAATTAATTTTGTAAAGTATTAAATTATTAATCTTTTAATATTTTATTTATTTTTCGAAAAAAATCAATTATGACCACCTAAACATTTACTCATACAATTGCATTGCTTAATATTTACTGATTACTACTTGATGCCTCGCTGATAGGGACTGAATCTGAATTTGAAGGGGTCGGAGCTTCTGCTTGGCTTGAAGTATTGATCGTAGATTGAGCACTTGTGTCGACCGGGCTTGTGTCAGGAGTAGTTGTTTGTTCTGTAGTTATACTTTCCCCTGCCACTTGACTGGAATTATCTGAGGGAACAGCTTCGCCGAAGCCGGCTTGACTACCACCACTTGCTCCGCTCGCAGATACTGATCCTGCCTCCGGTGAATTTGTCGAACCCGTCAAGGAACCGCTTACCCCGCCGGATGAAGGAGAGCTTTGTACGGTTAATATCACTTCCCCATTAGTTGTATAACCTTCCTGTTTTCCGACTACTAAGTAGTGAACTATGACCGAAGCCGGGTTGCCGGAAAGATTAAAGCTCTTTAACTTAAAGCCAATATAGCGGTCTTGCGAGTCTTTTATCCAGGAAACTATTTGGGCTATGGCCGGGGTTTCGCCTTCCACGGTTAATTGCACGTCCGGCTTGCCGGTACCTAAGTCATAGGTAAAATTAATGTTAGCGTCGCCTGCTTCGGTAGTTGCTATACTGCCCGCAAAACTGTCGTCTTTAACTATTATTATGCCTTTGGTTTGAATATCGCCCCGAGCGTTGATGCTAAACATGGTAGTAGTGCCATTGGTTACAGAAAGCAAGGTGGTGGTAGCTATGGTGGTGCTGGCTAAAATAGCCATGTCTCCCTGATTACCAAACACCACGCGATTTTGCCCTGCCTGCTGTAATTGCAAAATATTACCAACGCCTTTTTGGTCTATTATTATTGAATTTGAATTTTGGGTGGTTGTTCCCACTTGACCAAGTAACTGGCCGCCATTGTCGTCTAGGACAAAAATATTATTTATATTTCTCCAGCCAAATTCCACGAAAGCCAAAAGTTTCCCGCCAGTCGAATTTTCTGAATAACCTTCCAACGCCCTGCCAACTACATTACCCGAAGACAACGCCTTAGTTGCGGCTCCGGGAACTGTTTTAGATGCTGTTAAATAATCACCAATTTTAATCGGACCGTTTTCCAAGCTTATCTTCACAGGCACCCTACCTGCCAAAGCTACAGGCTTAGAATTAAGCAAGTTACTGGACATTAACACCCCGGGTTTTGTAGCCACGACACCTAAAATATTTTGGGTCGTAGAAGATGCCCGTACTATTCCGGACACATTCTCAATAATCTGGTTATCTTGACTTTCAGAAGAAACGCTGGCAAGAGCGGTGTCTGAAAGAGCAACCAACTCGCCGGGCTCTAAAGTTAAATCAAGGGAAGTATAATTTTCTGCCAAGTCAGCGCCGCTGCCTAAATTATTTGTTCCGTCGCTATATACGTCTCCGTCGCTGTCTATCCTAAACTTTACATTTCCAGTTGCCCCCACATTTGAAACCACCCTAAATAAATTTATATCTGAAGCAGATGTAGAAGAAGCTATGTCAAACATGCTGCCTATGGAAGTAGTACCGAAAGACGCCTGACCAAAAGAGTCTATTAAAACTTTATTGGTCCCGGCTTTTCGCAAAGCAATAAAATTGCCTGTAAAACTCCCGCTGCCATTACCTAAATCCATAGAAAGAGCTGTGCCTGTTGCATTGGAAGTTTCGTGGTAAATACTCATTAAAGTGGCACCTGTGGCAGTGGCCGAATAAAGCCTTAAAGCATTTCCGGAACTTGGGTGCCCCAATTCAGCAAACAATGCAGCCGGTTGAGAAACGCTACCGGCAAGGCCGTCAGTATAGGCATATACGCCGAAAGTTTTACCATAGACTTGTATACCGGTATTTATTCCGGAAGTATTACTGCCGCTATAAGCCTGCACTTCCAAAGCCCTAACAGTATTGGCGTTAGAGGTGTTGTCTACTGTACGAATAAGCATGCCGTCCAAAGTTCCGCTGGCAGCACCGGATATTGTACTAATAAACCTATGACCAAATTGGAAAGCGCCTGTTGTTCCATTACTCAAGGTTGTGCTTGCTAATATGCCAGCAATTGCATTTGCACCATTACCTGTAGTGCTGCCAACAATATTAAGCATGGATGTTGGGGCGTTAGTACCAATTCCAACTCGACCCAGTTGATCAACAACAACCAAAGAAGTCCCTGTTGAAGAAGCAATATTTAAAGGATTTACACCTGCTGAGCCCTGTAAATTAAATGTATAGGAAGTTGAAGTTGCATTAATGCCGGTTACAGTGCCATTGTCTATAAATTTGCCGGTAGTTAAAGAAGAGGCTCCGTTCCAAATTGCGCTAAAGCCAGATGTACCCGAACCGGTTAACGCCCCACCGCCACAAGTGGTTATATATAGTGAACCGGAAGCAGTAGCAGCCACACAACCGGCAGAAGCTAAGGAAGACAGCGTGGTAGAACCATTGGAAGCAACTGTTAATACTGCCGCGCCACTTGAAGAAGCAATAGCAAATGGGTTAGTACCACCCTTACCTTGTACAAACAAAGTAGTAGTAGGAGTTATGGTACCAATACCGACTAAGTCTGTAGAAGTGGCGTTGTAAATAAGGCCGTTACCTATGGTAAAGGCAGAGTTACC
>CAZAED010000039.1:0-8509 GCA_964484145.1 uncultured Candidatus Saccharibacteria bacterium
GGCAGCACGGATTTTTGGGGAAAAGGAGTAATTGCGAAGGGTATGAGTTTTGGTCTTTAGATCAAAACGAAAGCCCTAAAGCGAATTACGACGTGGATCGGTAGCTCAGTTGGTAGAGCAGCGGACTCTTAATCCGCTTGTCGTGGGTTCGATCCCCACCCGATCCACCAAAACAGCCCAAATTTGAGCTGTTTTTTAATTGGTGGTAGTATTAGCTAGTTATGCTGTACTTATTTTTAGGAGCGGACGATTTTACAAAAAAACAGGAAATTAGCTCCTTAGTTAAAGAAAAAGGGGCGGAGTTGGTAGTGTTTGGGGAAGGCGAGGAAGTACCAAAGGCAGGAAGTTTAATTGCCACTGACTTATTTTCTAAGCCAAAGGTTTTTGTGTTGACAAAATTGCCGGATTTGGACAATACGGAAAAATTCACATCATCGCCAAATCACATAATTGTGTCGGTAATTTCTTTAGATAAAAGAAAAAAAGAAAACAAAGATTTACTAGCTAATCCAAAAATAATTGTTAAAGAATTTATTTTGCCTCATGGGAGTGAATTAAACGAGTGGATTTTAAATAGAGTAACAGAGCTTTCTGGCAAGATATCGCAAGACGCGGTTAATGAACTTGCAAAACGCCTTGGGCGTGACGAAGCTAAGGAAACTAAATTTGGCGGTAAGGTTGTAAGTGTAGAAGAAGTATACAGCTTATGGCAGGCGGACAGTGAAATTAGAAAGTTAATTTATTTAGCCAAAGACCGCGAAATTGCTAAAGAAGATGTTTTGGAGCTTGTGTCTGAAAGCGGGGAAGTAGATGCCTTACAAATTACTAACGCCCTAGCCGACAAAAACAAAGAACTATCTTTTGCATTAATAAACAAATTTTTAAAGGAACAAAGCTCAAGCGATGAAAAGGGAAGTTTAATTCAGCTAAATGCCTTGCTCGCCGAGCAGTTTAGGAACGTTGCTATGGTGCAGGATTTTAGCGCGCACAAAACAACAGAAGCGGAAATTTTAGAAAAAACCGGGTGGAAAAGTGGTAGGCTCTTTATAATGAAAAAAATTGCCGGTCGTTTTGACCAAGTTAAAGTAATAGAAACGTTAAGCAAATTAGCTAGTTTAGACGAAGAAATGAAAAGCTCCCAAATGCCCCCAAGAGTACTTTTAGACTTAATTTTGGCACAAATTTTTTAAATTTTTTGACTGTCACATATATAGCATCTTGTCGTTATATATGTGGTATAATATATATAAGTAAATAAGTCCTAAATTTGCCAAAAAAGGCAGGGACAGGAGAAAAAATACAATGAAAAATAAGTTCGCAAGAATTGCAACAGCCGCCGCATTGGCAGCCACTATGGCTTTTTCCGCTACCGCGGCATTAGCTGAAAGTTCTTCTATGAAGGACCAAATAAAGGCCAAACAGGAAGAAATGGAAAGTCAGAGAGAAGCTAACAAGCAGGCAATGGAAGCTAAGAGGGAAGAGCTAAAACAGCTTCAGGAAAAGCGAAAAGAAGAAGCCAAGCAAAAACAAGAAGAGTTAAAGCTGTGCAGGGAGCAGAATAAAAAAACTAACCAAACTTATACTGACTCAAACAAAGCAGCAAGAGAAGCCAGAAATGCGGCTTTAAAAACTGCAAACGAAACAAGAAAAGCAGCTGTGCAAACAGCTAAAACAGCCAGAAAAACCGCTGTAGACAAAGCTCAAGCAGACTATAAAGCAGCATTGTTAGCAGCCGGGGTGGGAAGCACTTCTACCAGCACTGCAACTAGCACAATTAATACAGTAGCTGTTAAAGCAGCAAGAGAGGCCAGAAATGCCGCTATAAAGACCGCTAACCAAACTTATACAGATGCTATAAAAGCAGCTAACAAAGCTTATACAGACGCTGTAAAAGCTGCGAACGATGCTTATAAAGCTTCAGTTAAAACTAATGGCGAAACTAGGAAAGGTAATTTAAAGACTTGTGCTGTAGTTCCAACTCCTGCTCCTACTCCTACTCCTACTCCGAGCCCCACACCGACGCCGACCGCTACTCCAACTCCGACACCAACTCCTACGGCCACGCCTACGCCTACTGCAACACCAACACCTACTCCTACAGCAACTCCGACCCCAACACCTACCCCGTCAGCTTAATAGTTTTTTAATTAAAACTCCCTTGCTATTTGCCCGCCAAAGTTAAGATTACGAATACACCAATTCCACAAATAACACAGATAAAATACATCTAGAGAGTATTTAATCTGTGGGATCAGTGAAATTGTCTACCCCGCTGCTCGCGAGCGGCAGGGTGTACCCGTGGTCTAGTAGCCTTGGCAGGCAGTTTAGCAGGGGAGTTTTTTGTTTGTTGACATAATCAATATTTGGCAACTATAATAAAAGTATGTATACAGCAATTTATAAAAAATCAGGTAAATATTATTCCGCATGGGTTATGGAAGTTCCTGGCGTAAACACCCAAGGCCGAACTAAAAAAGAAGCTGAAAGTAACTTGAGGGAAGCTTTAGAGTTGGTTTTGTCCGCAAGAGAGAAATACTTTAAAAAAGAATTAGGGAAAGCCAAAGTAGAGAAGGCTAAATTAGTCTTGGCTTAAATTTATGAAGCGGAAAGACTTAGTTAGACATATTTTGTCCTGCGGATGTTTGGTGGAACGTGAGGGAGCAAATCATACAATTTTTATAAATTTAAATTCTGGACAAGTAACCAGCGTGCCCAGGCACAAAGAAATAAATACTTTTTTAGGCAGAAAAATTTGTAAAGATTTGGGAATACCGGTAATAACAATAAAGTAACTGTTTGACATAAAATTGTATTCTGGTAATATATAAATATGAGTTCTAAAGTTGTCATAAAATTTAACATTCTTCTTAGCCTCCTAATGTTTAGGCGGCTAGTTTAAGGTATTTATTTACTTTTAAAAGCCGTCCTAAACAGGGCGGTTTTTTTGTTTACTTTGAAAAAAGTAAACAACCCTTCTACTTTGA
This sequence comes from uncultured Candidatus Saccharibacteria bacterium, assembly GCA_964484145.1. Classification (GTDB taxonomy): domain Bacteria; phylum Patescibacteriota; class Doudnabacteria; order UBA920; family UBA920; genus JAEUSF01. The sequence goes on from CAZAED010000039.1 coordinate 2,985, forward strand.
ATTGTGAAACCATTCAGAGCGGAGCGAAGAATCCCTTAAATAAGGATTTCTCGAGGGAGGGTAAACATTTTTAACTAAACACGACTTAGTTTGAGGAGAGCCTTCTCGAGAGTTCTTCTTGCTGTAACTTTAGTCGTGTTTAGTAACAGCAAAAGAATTCTCCAAAAAGCTCTGCTCACAGCAGAGTTTTTTGAATTTTAGGGAGGAAAAGATATATGGCTAAGTTGCAGAGTGCACCAGAGGTAAGACGGCTTGCCAAACAGCTCGGGGTAGACCTTTTGAAGGTCGCCCCCACCGGTTGGAGCCCTTTTTGGAAGGTTCCGGTAGTTACAAAACAAGACCTTCTGCAATACGCAGAACGGTTTAAATCCGAGGTCAAAAAAGGAGAGGCAGCATGATTTTGAATATTGCCTATAGGGCATCTTATGGCCATGAAATGGCCGGAGAAGGATTCTTGCATTGGTTAATTGATTTCGGCAAGAGGGTAGATGGTGGTATCTCCCTCTACCTTATGGGGTATAGGGAGGAGAGCAACTCTTGGTTAGATCAGGCTGGTAATCCAGCCGTGCCTGACCTTGTTGTTGCTGCTGAAGGCGGAGTTGTAACTATAGTTAACCCTGTTACCAAAAGTTCTGCTATGGTTGTTATGGGGATGACAAAGCAGCGGTTTATGGCTAGTATTGGTGTGATACTCGGAATACTCAACATTGAGTTACGTTTTGTTAATTAAACCAAACTAGCCTGCCTAAAGCGCCGAGTTTGGGTTACTCCCGACCCGGTGCTTTTTATTTTTATTCGTTAGGTGTAAAATAAAATTATGAAATTAGCTTACGAATTTATTTTAATAGGAGTAATTATTATTTTATTTGTTTTAGTTTTTATAAGGTATAAAAAACCAACAGGCGACTTAGAAGGCAATCCACTAAACCCCGAAGCAATAAAACAACGTCGCGAAAATTTGGACAAAATTATGGAGCTTGCTAGAACAAGCCCGCGTCTAACAAATAAAATTGTTACAGAAAGTTTAAAAGTTTCCGAAGCCACAGCTACCCGCTATTTTGAATACTTAGTAACTTTGGGAAAACTAACCCGCATAAACGACCGCGGTAGGGAAGTGTATTACCAACTCCCACAAAAATAAAAGGCTCAGTCGACTGAGCCTTTTATTTATTAATAGCCTTTTACATTAGCGTACTAGTACGGTGATACACGAAAATAATAAACTTAAGGGATGGACAAAAGCCCTGTTTTTTGGTATTATATTGTGTTCGTTAGAAGATATTCTATAGAGGAGGCGGAGAGGTGAAAGTGTTATTCATCTCAATTATTCTGCTGTACCTTTCGCCTTTTGGGGCAACGGCTCAGCAAACCAAAACCGATGATGCGGAGTTCGAGCGGCTCGCAAAAACTCCACAGGGCAAGGTTGTGGTGCAGTACAACGAGCGCGAGGTGGCGTGGCTTAAAGACCCCAACAATGCGGAGCGTGAGAAGGAGTTTTATGAAACAGTGGAAAGGGGTAGCGCGGCCGATCGTGATGTTCTTGATCTGGTTGGAACCAATCGTATTCGCGGGACGCACCTTATGCCCGAGACCACACACTTCACCAAGGTTATTAGCGTAGTAGTAAACGGCAACAACGCGACTGTCAAGACGCTTGAAGAGCCGAACTGGATTTCATCAAGCGGAAGGAAGTATCAGCGGCAAAAGTGGCCGCACACCTACACGCTCAAGAAAGCTGGAGATAAGTGGGTCGTCGTTTTAGACGACTTTGAGCTCTGACCCTGCGATCATCGGGCGCCGGCATTGTTACGAGTCAGCAGAGAAATTTGCTGATAAGTTCAATGCCGGTTCTTGTTTTTAAAATTGTTTTAGTTTACAACACCAGTCCGCAACGTTATAATAACCATAATAATTAAAATAAAATTTATGCCCAGTAATACAACTTTCAATTCCTGTTAAAAAACAAGATTAAGCTTTATAAATAATCATTAATCAAATATCAATATTTATTTTGAGTGTTGATATTGAAAGTTGATATACTGGGTATGCTCACACTTGGACAAATATTTTTAGGTGAAATAGAGGCAGAGGCTGCTTCTAGCCGCAAATGTTTAGAACGTATAACTCCGGAAGTTTTTGAATTTAAGCCGCATGAGAAGTCTATGAAAATGGGTTACCTTGCCTTGCTTGTGGCCGAAGTGCCAAAGTGGATAGCTTACACCTTAGAAAAAGGGGATATAGACTTTAAAACTTTTACCCACGAACAGCCCAAGAACGGCGCAGAGTTTGCTGAGCACTTAGACGAAAATATAGCCTGGGCTAAAAGGGAGTTAGAAAAAGTTACAGACCAAGAACTGGAAGCAACCTTTAACCTAAAAAACGACGGCCATGTTTTAATGTCTATGTCTAAAAAAGATATGGTAAGTTCTTCTATTCGCCACTGGGTCCACCACCGCGGCCAACTAACCGTCTACATGCGTCTAAACAACATCCCCGTGCCCTCAATATACGGCCCGACGGCAGATGAGGGTGGGTTTTAAAAAGGAATAATAATCATCATGACCGACAATAATGTAGGTAAATTTGTCCCAGTAAGCGGGACTTTAATAAGTGTGTCTTCTTGGGATCCAAATAAAATTCTTCAAGACGGCAGTAGTGTAATTATGGTCGGGGTTCCAAATTCCGATGATAATATTCAAACCCAAGAAAATTTTATCAAACAGGAGCTTGTTAGTGGCATTGAAAGTATTTTAGAAGACCATAAGTATTTAAGCTACGCGCTGATTGCGTCTGGTATAGAATTTCTTGGAGCTTGTATTGATCCAAACGATGTTCATAAAAAATATGAAAGTAAAAATAGGTTCAGAAAAGCAGTAGATTTATTATTTCCAGATTCTTATAAGGCTTTTAATAATTTAGATAATAGGGGAGATTTTCAGAATGACCTTTATGAAAATTTAAGATGTGGCGTAAGTCATGTTTTATTGCCACAAAAAAATTTAGTATTATCAGAAAGAAAGCATACAGGCGCTAAGCATTTAATAGTTGACCAATCAGGGAGGTTAAATCTAGTAATAGAAGATCTGTTCGAAGATTTTAAAAAAGCGTGCGAAATAGTTATCGGAAAATTAGAAAGTAAAGAGATATCTGCTAAATTTGAAATTCTAGGTCCTAACACATAAATTTTTAACAAAATCCTTTTAGTATGACCCTCAAGGGGTTTTAAAATGTAGTTTAGCAAGCTGCTCTTTTTTTCGCGTTAGCGTCGAGGTTTTTGAGTGCCTTTTGTTTTCGAGTATTAGCTTGTCCGACGTAGCCTTGGCGAAGTTGGATACGGTGATATACGAAAATAAATAAAAAAACGAGCAGCGGTTCGGGGTTGCCGAAACGCTGCTCTTGGCGCGACACTGTGCCTACTAGTGGGCTGCTGGAGCCGAAAGGCTGGCTACGAAATCGGCGAATGGGATGCCTTCTCCTTTGAACGTTGAAAGGTTTGTTCTTTCGTCCCAATTTCCCGGGTAGACCTTTGTTGCCTGTGCCACCCACGTTCCGCCCTCAATAAGGGTTTCCAGTGAGTGAACGAAGGGGGTATGCTCATAGCTGTGTTTGGTGAAGCACTTCCGAGCGCGGTCGAGGAAATGAAGGGGTCCTCCCTCCACGATGTATCCTTCCATTTTGTCATCCTTTGTGATTGGCGTTGTGAAAAGTGCCTTCGCACTTTCATGATATTTTACTGTATTTTGTATATAAAATCAATACTAAAAGTATAGCCACTTTGGGTGGGCTCTTAGGATCTAGATTCCGGATAAATTTAATAGCAATATAAATTTTCCGGAATGACACAAACAAAAATCCCCTTGAAGGTGTGTTCAAGGGGATTTAATATGTGTTTTGTTCTCGACAAGCTCGAACAATAATGTGCTATCGAGCTGCTCTTTTTCTAGCGGTGGCGTCTAGAATTTTTTTGCGAATGCGTATAGAGAGGGGGGTTACTTCTACAAGCTCGTCTGGCCCTATGTATTCTAGGGCAAAGTCTAGTTCTACGGGGCGGGGAGGGGTTAGAATTATAGCGTCGTCAGCACCACTAGAGCGCATATTGGTAAGTTTCTTAGTTTTACAGACGTTAATTTCTATGTCGTTTTCAAGGGCGTTTTTGCCGACTACCATACCTTCGTAAACTTCTACAGCAGGGCCAATAAACATAATGCCGCGTTCTTGGGCGTTGTTAAGGCCGTAGGCGTTACTAACTCCGGTTTCACTAGAAATAAGAGAACCGTGTTCGTTAACGCGGGTATCTATTTCGTGAACTGGCTTATAGCTGTCAAAAAGGTTGTTCATTATAACTGTACCCTTTGTGCGGGTAAGCATAAGGCTTTTAAGGCCAATTAAACCTCTGGTAGGAATTAAATATTCCGCGTGAAGTTCGCCGGAAGCTGTTACATCCATATGCTGGAGTTCGCCGCCGCGTTTGCCCATTTGTTCTATCATAACACCTTGATAGTCCGAAGGCACATCTATAGTAACAACTTCGTAAGGTTCCATTTTAACGCCCGCTTCTTCATGGTAAATAACCTGAGGCTGGGAAACTTGCAGTTCAAAACCTTCACGGCGCATAGTTTCAATTAAAATACCTAAGTGAAGTTCGCCGCGGCCGGAAACCAAAAAGCTTTCCGCGCCTTCTTCTGAAGCTTCTACTTTTAAAGCCACATTAGTTTCTAGCTCCTTCATTAAGCGTTCGCGCAAATTTCTGGAAGTAACAAATTTTCCTTCGCGTCCCGCAAATGGGGAAGTGTTAACGCCAAAAGTCATTTTTATAGTCGGCGGTTCTATTTCTACTGGAGGTAAGGAAACCGGGTTTGCCGGGTCTGTTAAAACATCGCCAATGTGAATGTCGTCAAAACCCGCTATGGCTACTATGTCGCCGGCCTGGGCTTCTTCGGCGTCTATTTGTTTTAAACCCTGGTACATAGAGAGTGCGGAAATTTTACCGGTTATTTTAGTACCGTCGGTTTTAACTAACACCACGTTTTGCGCTTTGTTAATTTTACCCGACACAACTTTGCCAACGCCCATACGGCCTTTGTAATTGTCATACATAAGAGCTAAGGCTTGCATAGCAAACGGTTTGTCTACTTCGGCGTTAGGAGCTGGAATGTGTTTTACAATTGCGTCAAAAAGCGCGGTTAAATCGGGTTGGGTTTTTTCGTCACTTACTTTAAGTAAAAGTTCTTCGGCAGATTCAGAAGCAAGTCCGCGTATACCGGAAGCATAAATAATAGGGAAGTCTAACTGTAAATGCGAAGCGTTTAATTTAACAAACAAGTCAAAAGTTTTGTTTAAAGCTTCGTCTATGTTAGCACCCGGTTTATCTACCTTGTTAATTACCACTATAGCGCGGTGGCCTAAAGCCAAAGCCTTTTTTAAAACGAATTTAGTTTGAGGCATAGGGCCTTCTTTGGCATCTACTAAAAGTAAAACGCCGTCAGCCAATTTTAAAGTTCTTTCAACCTCGCCGCCAAAGTCCG
>CAZAED010000040.1:0-8086 GCA_964484145.1 uncultured Candidatus Saccharibacteria bacterium
ACCCAAACCTAGCGGCCGACCTAATAGTCTATTTAGCGCAACCTGATTGTAAATTAACTGGTAAATTAATTAGCGCTAAATGGGATCCGTGGCAGAATTGGAAGTCTGATGATATTGCTAAAATAAATTCTAAATCGGAATATACTTTAAGAAGAATAGATAATAAATACTTCAATGAAAAATAATTTAAAAATTTTAGTTACCGGCGGAGCTGGGTATTTAGGCAGCCATTTTGTGAATTTGGTTTTAAAAACCACCCAGCACGAAATTTTAGTTGTTGAGAACTTTAGTCAAGGAAGAGAAAATATTTTAAATGACCCCAGACTAAAATATTTTGAAGCCGACTTAAGGGATATGGCTGCGCTTAAAAAAATTTTTATGAGCGAAAAAATAGACGCAGTCGTGCATTTTGCAGCTATGGCTACTATTACGGCTTCGGTTACAGGTCCGGAAGCAACTTACGAAAATAATGTGGTCGGCGGTTATAACTTGCTTAATGCCATGATAGCCGGCGGAGTTAAGAAGATAATATTTTCTTCTTCCGGTTCGGTTTATGGGGAACCAAAAACAGAAGTTTTAAAAGAAGACCATCCGCTTTTGCCAATAAATCCATATGGTTTTAGCAAAATGGTGTTTGAACGTATGCTGTTAGACTACCACAAGCCATACGGCATAGACTTTATTGCCTTTCGTTATTTTAATCCGTGCGGTGCGGAAAGCACTTTAACCGTAGGTGAGCATCATAAACCGGAGACCCATGTTATTCCTTGTCTTATTGAAACTTTGCTTGGTAAACGCGAAAAATTTTTTGTTTACGGAAACGATTTTCCTACCCCCGACGGCACAGGTATTCGTGACTATATATTTGTAGAAGATTTAGTCGCCGCGCATCTTTTAGGTTTGGAAAAACTAATGGACGAAACCGGTTTTGGTGAAGCTTATAATTTAGGCACCAACAAAGGCACTTCGGTTATGGAACTAGTTAAAGCCGCAGAAAAAGTGACCGGTTTAAAACTAAACTATGAAATTGCTCCCAGAAGGCCGGGAGACCCTTCTCGGCATATTGCAGACGCCTCTAAGGCCATGCGGGAGCTAAATTGGAAGCCAAAAGGCACTATAGAAGATATGCTTTTAAGCTGTTTTAACTCCTTTAAAAACCGCCCTTAAGTTTTTGGCGGTCGCTGTTAAATATGTTAATATATAGGTTGTAAAATATTTTATGAAGCAATCAAAGAAATTTTTAAAAGTTGGAATTATTGGCTGCGGCCTTATTGGCCACAAGCGTTCTAAGGCAATTTTAGAGTTAGGCCAGGACAAGGTTGTTGGTATTTTTGACGTAGATGGTTCTAAAATGGTAGATATTTACCAGGAAACTAATTCCAAAATGTACGAATCTTGGCAGGACTTGGTAAAGGATCCGGAAATAGATTGTATAGTTGTGGCGGCTTTTCACCAGGTTATACCTAAAATAGTTTTAGAGGGTTTAAAAAATAATAAACATGTTTTGGCAGAAAAGCCGTTGGGTAATAATGCAGCGGAAGCAAAAGCTATAGCTGTTGCCGCAAAAAAGTATAATAAGGTTTTAAAGGTAGGTTTTAACCACCGTTTTCATCCTGCTGTTTTAAAGGCCCGTGAACTTTTTGAAGCCGGTGCTATTGGAAAAGTTATGTATATGCGCGGGGTTTATGGACACGGCGCAAGAAAAGATTACGACTTAGAATGGAGGCATCAGCCAAAATTTAGTAGGGGCGGGGTAATGTATGACCAAGGTTCCCATATGGCAGACTTGTCGCAATGGTTTTTGGACCCAATTGAAAAAGTTTTCGCAAATGCAAAAAAATATTTTTGGAAAAGAACCACTTTGGAAGACAATGCTTTTTGTCAGTTAATTTCCAAAACCGGACAGACTTCGTCTTATCAGAACAGCCTCACTCAATGGAAAAATCGTTTTAATTTGGAAATTTATGGTGAAAATGGTTATTTGTTAATAAACGGGTTGGGTAGAAGTTATGGGGTTGAAACCTTAACCTATGGAAAAAGAGAGGGTTTGGGTCAGGTGCCAAAAGAAAAGGTTTGGGAATTTTCAGGACCTGACAATTCATGGAATTTGGAATGGCTGAATTTTCGTAACGCGATACTGAATAAAAAAGCAGTTTTTTCTTCAGCGGAAGAAAATGTTAATGTCATGCGAGTTATTGACAGCTTGTATAAGTCCGCAAAAAGCGGCAAACTTGAAAAAATTTAATTAGGACTTACGCACCGCCGCTTTTTTGACCGGCGGAGCCGGTTCTAAAAAGCGGCTCTGGCCAATTTCTTCGTTATTTTCTTGCGGTTTTTGTCGGCGTATGTTCGATACGCCTCCAAAAATCCTCAGAAAATGCCTCGAACTTGGCTCAGCGCCTAAGTCCTAATAATACTAAATTAATTTATAAATTATGAAAAACAGCTTTGCTCTCACATTTTTGGACGAAGTTCAACAGATTGCTAAAAATATTGACCATGAAGCGATTGAGAAGCTAGTGGAAATGCTGGTAAACCTTAGGCAGGGAGGCGGGCGGTTGTATATACTCGGAGTTGGAGGAAGTGCTGCCAATGCTACCCACGCCGTAAATGACTTTAGAAAAATTACTAATATAGAGAGCTATACGCCAATTGATAACGTAGCCGAATTAACCGCCCGAGTTAACGACGACGGTTGGGAAACCGTTTTTGAGGGTTGGTTAAAAAATGTTAGGTTAAATGAAAAAGACTGTATTTTAATTTTGTCGGTGGGCGGCGGAGATGCGGAAAAAAATGTCAGTACAAATTTAGTTAGGGCAATAGATTATGCAAAACAAGTTGGGGCAAAGATTGCAGGGATAGTGGGTCCTCGTGGGGGTTATACCGCCAAAATGGCCGATGTGCATATTAAAATTCCCGAAGGGCACTCTGAAAGAATTACTCCTCATACGGAAAGTTTTCAGGCGGTTGTTTGGCATTTATTAGTTTCTGACCCAAGACTTAAAGCCGTTCAGACTAAATGGGAATCTTTGGCAAAATAAACTTATGAAGCAACGTTTGTTCACTACTTTTTTGAAAATTTTGGAAAAGTTGACCGGAAAAAAAATTGTTTATTTTCCAAAAAATCGGGCAGTTTCAGCTTTAACCGCGGTTAAAGCTGATTTTGGTTTTTGGTACGCCGGTAATGTTTTAGATATGTCAGATATTGCCTATGGAGTTTTATATAACGGTTTAGTAGAAGAAGAGGGGAATTATTTGGTGGTAAATATTTTAAAGCATTTGCTTTTAAAAAAAGACAAATTAATTTTTTACGACATAGGAGCTAATACAGGCTATTTTGGTGTTTTAGCTGCTTTTTTAGGTTTGCCTAATAAAATTTTTACTTATTCCTTTGAGCCGATAGCGGAATTTAACCGGGTGCAGGCCGAAACTTTAAAACTAAATGGTTTAGAAAATTCATGTAAAATTTTTAATTTTGCTTTGGGCGAAAAAGATGCCCAAGCCGAAGTTTTTTTAGCCGGCAGCGGAACGTCTTTACGGCGCGATTTTGTAGGTAATAGGCAGTTAGAAACCAGAACTATTTCGGTTCGTAAGTTAGATAGTGTAATTCGAGAGAAGAGTTTAGAGCCGGCAGACTTTGTAAAAATTGACGTGGAAGGCCATGAGCTTTCGGTTTTAAAAGGCGGGGAGGATTTAATTAAAAAATCGCTTCCTGTAATTTGGTACGAGTCAGCTTTAACTATTAAAGCTTCCGGTTATGTGAGCAAGGATTTTTTTGAAACCCAAGATTTTTTAAAAAGTTTAGGATACGAAGTTTTTCTATGCGGCCCAAAAATTAGCGGGATTGTAAAAACCAGTGTGGCTGATGGAGTAGCTATGTATTTAGCTTTGCATAAAGACGCGCATAAAGATTTAATAATAAAAATACCCGAACTCTATGCAAAGAGTTAATTTATTTGACGAGAATTTTTTTTTATTGCCTCGGCTTAAAAATACCCTAAAAAAAATCGCGGGGTATTCGGTAAGAGGACCCCAAAAGGTTTATGTAAATTTAGCCAAAGGTCTTTTGGAATTAGGGATGGAAGTTAATTTAAATAAAGTTTCTAAAAGTAATACCCCATGCGGCGTATTAAGCGGAAAAGAGGTGGTGGGGAAGCTTGCTTCTTTAAATATAAATAATATTGTGGTTGGTCCGAATTTAACCGCGGTTGATATGTTCGCGGTTTATAAACTGTACGGGAAAAATATTAAAGCTATTCTTGCCCCAAGTTTAGAGGTGAAGTTTGTTTATGAAAATTTAGGCATACCAGCGCAAAAAATTGCTATTTGGCCGGTGGGTATAGACACCAAAGATTTTTCAGACGCATCTCAAAATACTAAAATTTATGACGCCTTGGTATATTTTAAGCGCAGAAAGAAGCATGAGCTAAATCAAGTTTTAGAGCTTTTACGTTTAGAAAAACAAAGTTACAAAATATTACTTTATGGTAATTATTCGGAACTAGAATTTAAACAAGCTTTGAAAAATTGTCGTTACTCTGTAGTTTTAGATGGAACAGAATCCCAAGGCATAGCGCTTCAGGAAATTATGTCCAGCAACTTGCCTATGTTTGTTTTTGACCAAATTTATTTGGGTGAAACTAGTGACATAGCTTTAAGGGAAAATTTGCGAGTGACCAGTGTTCCATATTGGAACGATATATGCGGAATTAGGGTCCCGACAGATATGTACGGGCGTTCCAAAAATTTATATTTTGAAATACTAAAAACCAGACCTATGTTTAAGGAGTTTTTAACAAAACTCTCAGCTTTTAATCCACGTAAATATGTTCTAGATAATTTAGAATTAACTGCTAAAGCCAAAGAGTTTTTAGATTTTCTTAAGTAATTAAGCCCCGCGTATATAAAAAATTAAAATATTATACTTAATTTATGACCTGGCAAGAAATTTCAAATGACCCAAATTCTCTTAAGTTAATAGATTTAAGAAAGACGGCTGTAAAAGCCGCGTTAAAGTCTCCGGTTAAAGACCGTTTGGCTTACTTAACTTCGCTTGCCGCGGGAAAGGACGTTTTAGATATAGGAGTAGTAGACCATATGTTCACACAGCATCATTCGCCAGACTGGCTTCATGGTGCTCTTAAAAAAGCCGCATCAAAAATTTTAGGTGTTGATATTCTACCCGAGGCTGTAAATGCTTTAAAAGCAGAAGGTTATAATGTTATGCTGCATGACATTACCGTATCGCCTCTTAATGAAAAATTCGACTTAATAGTAGCGGGAGAAGTTATTGAACATTTGGGTAATCCGGGAGCCTTTTTTAGCTCAGCCGCTAAAATGTTAAAACCAGGAGGGCGTTTGGTTTTAACTACTCCTAACCCATACTATGTGGCTAGAGTGCGGGACAATTTACTTACTGGTTTTGGCTCAGATAGTGTTGACCACGTAATTTTCCCTTTTCCATTTGGCGTGGCAGAGTTATGTGAGCGAGCGGGTCTTAGGCTGGCTGTTTGGCGGGGGATACGCGCGCATAAACCAAAGTCTGTAAAAGGCAAAATTATAATGTTTTTAACAAGTTTGCTGCCCTTGTCTCCCGAGTCTTTGTGTGATGCAGTAATTTATGAATGTATTTTAAAGGAAGAAGTTCGTTAGTAAAATAGTTCGTTAGTTCGTTAGCACTAACGGACTTTTATACTAACGTACTAACGCACTTAATTATTACCCTATGCTTTCAAAAATTTTAAAAAAAATTAAAATCCAAATACAGGCGTACAGGCAAATAAAAATTGCCGAAAAAGTTCCGCCTGCTTCTATTACCGGTAAAGAAAAAATCTTGTTTATTTTTTCCCGTTTTCATGCTGACCCTAAAAATATTTACCATAAAGCCGGCGCATGGCTTACCCCAAGAAAAATTTTAGATGTCCTTGAAGAATTAAATTATGACGTGTATTTTGGGGGACAGGAAGATTTTCGTTACCCAAAAAATTACATTTTGGAAGCTAAGGCAATTATTTATATAGCCCCGGCTTTTTTTAAAATTATTAAACATAAGCCAAAAGGTAAATTAATTATTTTTGCGAATAATTCCCATGTTTTAGAACGCAATAAGCGTATGCATGAGTCTGCTGCTAAATGGAACTTGCCGGTTGAATCTACCGGCCCGGAAAAATATTTTTTACCGGCTTATAAGGCCTCGGACTATATTATGTTTTCGGGCAATGAAAATTGCACTAAGACTTTTACAGACAATGGCGTACCGGGAAATAAAATTGTACACTGGGAAAATAACGTTGACGCCAGTGTTTATAAGCCTAGCGACAATAAATTTCCTAAATTTACTTTCGTCCATTTCTCCAGTGAAATAGGTCTGCGTAAAGGTCTGCCGGCCATTCTTAAGGCTTGGGAAAAATGGAACAATAAAAATGCCCAGTTAATTTTATTGGGTATGGTGACAAAGGTTGGAAAACTTTTGTTGTTTGAAGACAAGGACGGTAAAAAACCAAATTTGCCTGAGGGTGTGGTTTTATATTGCAGTGAAAAAGGTTATCCGGCTCACGACCCTTTTGTGCTTGAAACTTTAGGTAAATCACACGTAGGTGTTTTTCCAAGCCTGGAAGAAGGTCAAGCAACGGTAACTTTAGAAATGATGGCTTCGGCTTTGCCAATTATTATAACGGAGGAATGTGGCTATGAACTAGACCCCTCTTGGAGTTACGAAGTAAAAAGGGATGACGTAGATAGTTTAGTAAATGCCTTTGAGACAGCTTACAAAGACCGAGAGGTTTTGCAAAAAGGCCCAAACGCAAGAGAGTTGGTTATAAAAAGATATAACCCACAGGCCTTTAAAAAATTATTTAAAGAATTTTTAATTAATTCCCTAAAATAGCAGATGTTAGTTTTAAATAGAATTTATAACCTACTTAAGCGTACAACCGCTTCTACGCAGTTTATACCCGCAATAGACGGCCTGCGTTTTTTGGCTATTTGGGTTGTGGTAGCAGACCATTTGCAGGGGTTTATAAGGACCAAGCTTAGCTACGATATAGCCACACCGGCTTCCACTACCTATTGGTACATTTATCAGTTTATAGACAGTAACGGCCTTAAAGGCGTTTTGTTGTTTTTTATGATAAGCGGGTTCATTTTAGGGCTGCCTTTTGCCAAGCAATACATTTACGGAGAAAAGCCGGTTAAGCTAAAAAATTATTTTTTACGTAGGTTGACTCGCCTTGAGCCGCCGTATATTTTTAATACCCTAGCTTTGTATTTTTTAATTTTCTTCTATGCGGGCAATGGGTTTGCAGGGTTGTTTCCTAAAAGTTTTAGCGAACTCTGGCCGCTTATACTAAGCTCTTTGACTTACACCCACAACATTTTTTTCTCTCAAAACATGGCCATAAACCCAGTTACCTGGTCTTTGGAAGTGGAGGTACAATTCTACTTGTTAGTCCCGCTTTTGGTTTTGGTCTTTACTTTGGCAAAAGCATGGCGTAGGGGATTGTTAGTATTTTTTATAGTTTACTTTACTTGGCTTTCTGGCCGTTACAAACTCCCGGTAGTAACTATATATAGCTTTATTCAATACTTCTTGGCCGGGTTTTTACTTGTAGATATTTATTTGTCCGGGTTTAGGGTAAAGCTAAAAAATATTTATACCTTTGTTATTGGAATAGCGCTTCTAACAGCTTTTATGTATTTAGACACCTATGGGTTAAAACATTTTAACTTTTACTTCCTCCCTGTTTGTTTTGGGGTTTTCTTGCTTGCCGTAACCAGCGAATTTTGGGAAAAAGTTTTTTCGTTTAAAATTTTTACGTCCATTGGCGGTATGTGCTATTCCATTTACTTGTGGCACGAGCAAATTATTTCTGCAGTGGGGAATATAAGTGTACGTTTTAACCCTTCTCATGCTTATATACCAACTCTGCTCTGGCAATATTTGCTGGTTATGCCGGTTATTTTAGTTGGCTGTAGCGTGTTCTACTTACTAATAGAAAAACCCTGTATGGACAAAGAGTGGCCAAAAAAAGTTTGGTTGTTTATTAAAATTAAAATATTGCGGAAAACACAGTCCGTGTAGGTAAAA
>CAZAED010000041.1:0-7399 GCA_964484145.1 uncultured Candidatus Saccharibacteria bacterium
AACTTTCCGCTACCTCTGACACTACTATATATATATACTTTGGCAACTCTGGAGCAAGCGACCAGCAGGATATTACCAATGTTTGGGATAGTAATTATAAGGGAGTGTGGCATTTAAGCGAAATCCCCAGTGCTACTAATAACGACAGTACATCTAACAATAACGATGGTACGCCTCAAGGTATGGAGAGCGGAGACCAGGTTACCGGAAAAATAGACGGTTCCTTAACTTTTGACGGCAGTGACACTGAATATGTAAATGTTTCGGACCATGCTAGTTTGGATATTTCTTCTAACTTATCAGTTTGTGCTTGGATCAATCCAAGCGCTTTGCCTGCCGCAAGCACAGCTGACGGAATAGTTAATAAAGGCGGTGCAGGAGAATCTGCTGGCTTTAATCATAACTGGTATTTTGTTGTTGCTAAAGACGTGTTTGTGACCGGTGATGGCGTCGCATGGGGTTTTGAGAATAATGCGGGCCAAAATTTTCAAGCCGATGATTCTAACTTCACAATGACCTTGGGAACATTTTATTATTATTGCGGGGTATTTGATGATACTGCGAACACAGTAAGTATTTTTAGAAATGGTCTAAATGTTAAGCAGACTACAGGAGTAACAGATGTACCAATAACCGGTACTCAGCCAGTAGTTATTGGAGCTTTTAGCGACGTGCATAATGCCGGGAATCATTTTAATGGGATTATAGATGAAGTTCGTGTTTCTAGCACTGCCCGTTCTGATGACTGGATAAAAACTGAATACAAAAACCAAACTTCACCGGGAAATTTTTATTCTTACGGTGCGTTGGGTGCTTCTAGTAGGCAAGACAGTTCCGGAGGTAGTACCCCCACGGTGAAGGTTAGGGGAGGGGTGAAGTTTAGATAACAAAATATGGACAACTGAACCATTCAGAGCGGAGCGAAGAATCCCTTTAAAGGGACTCCTCTCTTCGCTCGGAGTGGTTAAAACTAACTTATCTTATGAAGGCTGTAAAATTAAAAGTCAAATAAGTATAATTTTTTAAACATATATGATCATATTCCAAGCCACAATTTTTTATTTAATATTTTTACTATTTTTGGGCATTGGTTTACCTGTGTCAATTAGGGTATTTAAAAATAGGCCAACTCTGGCTTTTGTAGCGGCGCGGTTTTTTGGTTTTGTTTTGTTTGGCTACTTAGTGTGGCTTTTAGCTTCTGTAAAATTATTAAATTACCAAAATACGGGAATTATTACCGCTGGGTTTATTTTATTGATTATTTTTGGATTTTACTTTTCAAAAAGTTATTTAAAAAATTTATTTAAAACTCATCTAACAGACAAGCGGGCATCATCAGTATTAAAAAAAGTTGTAATTATTGAAAGTTTAACTTTTTTCGCTTACTTAGCCTACTTGTATTTGCGAAGCTATAATGGCGCCATAAACGGAACAGAAAGGTTTATGGATATGGCGCTACTTTCCGCTTCCGGTAAGAGCGAATATTTTCCCTTTATTGACCCGTGGTACGCGGGACATACGGTTAACTATTATTATTATGGCTCGTATTTAATGAGCCTAATAAGCAACCTTTCGCGTACAGTGTATAGCTTGTCTTACAATTTTTCTTTAGGTTTAATTTACAGCCAAAGTTTAATGCTGGCGGGAGTAATTGGCTATTTGCTAACTAAGTCAAAAAAATTAGCCATATTGGGCGCTTTGCTAGTAACTACCGCAGGCACATTGTTTTTTGCCGGCTGTACTCTAAAAGCTTCTTTAGGCGAAACTGTAAAACAATGTTCTTATGCTTCTTCCACCAGGCTGTATACGCCTTCCTATATTATTAACGAAATTCCGTCTTACAGTTTTACGGTAGGGGATTTACACGCGCATCTTTTGGCTTTGCCTTTTTTTCTATTTGCGCTTTTGCTAATTTACCAATTAGCATTTAGTAAAAAACCATCCGCGTTATTGTTCGGTATGCTCGGAGTTTCTTTGGCCACCAGCGGGATGATAAACGCCTGGGACTTAATTACCTTAGGGTGCTTGTTGTTTTTAGTTGTTATGTATAAACTTTGGCGCGCGGAAAATTTAGAATCAAAAAAATATTTACTTGCTTATTTGCTTACTTGCTTTCTGCTTATAGCTTTCCTTATGTACCCGGCGCTGAGAAATTTTTCCAGTCCGGTGCTTGGACTTGGCTTTATTCCTTCTTATGTAAACTTACACCAGCTTTCAAATGTTCAGTGGCCGACTCCGCTTTTAGCTCAAGTTGGGATGTGGGGAATATTTTTGGCAGGAATTTTTGCCGCTTTGATTTTTAAAAGAAAATTTTTAAAAGAAAACTTGTTTGTCGTGCCTGCCGCGGTTTTGGCGCTGGGAATTATTTTGGGAGTAGAAGTAGTTTTTATTCGCGATATTTACAGCGTGGCCAATCCGCCTTACTTTAGGGCAAACACAACTTTTAAATTTGGTTACCATGCCTGGACTTTATTTTCATTAATTTTTGCATTCTGCATTTCATTATTAGCTGGCCATGAGAAAGTAAAAAAAACAAAATTAGTTAAATGGTTAATTATTTTAGTTATCACTAGCGGAGCCTTTTATCCGTACCAGGCTATAAAGCAGTTTTATTTAAACGACAAAGATAAAAATATTGAAAGTTTGAACGGAAGCCTTTGGATGCAAACTTCAATGGGTGATGATTTAGCCGCAATAGAATTTATAAATCAAAATATAAAGCATCGCGCCGTGATAGTCGAAGCCGTGGGTGACAGCTATACAAGCTACGCGCGCATAAACACTTTTACCGGAAGTATTGCTCCCGTGGGTTGGCAAACGCACGAGTGGACTTGGCGATTTGAAGGCAAGAACGCTAAAAATTTTAAATCAGGAGAGCAGGTAGAAACAGGTTGGGGTAAAGTAGCTAAGGTTGCAAGCGATATTCAAAAACTTTACGAGACAAAAGACATAACAGAAGCAAAACAAATAATTGAAAGTTATAAAATTGAATATATTTATGTTGGAAATTTGGAAAGACAGAAATATTTAAATATTTTTGAGGACAAATTTTATCAAATCGGCAGTATAATTTTTGAAGCAGGAGGAAGCAAACTTTTTATGGTTAAAAAAATTGACAAAAGGCTTAAAATTTGATAGAATAATATAAAGAAATTTGAAAAAAAGACGAAACCCAGGTAGTAAAACTACTAAATATGTTTTTACTGCTAGGTGAGAAATAAAAATAAAAAAAGCCTTTAATAAACTAATTAAATTTAATAGTTTAGTACGGGGCAAGCAAAAATAAAGTTGAATATTGCCCAAAATAAGGTAAAAGTTATGTTTCACAAACAAAAGAGGAGAATCCTCATTTTTTCCTCCTTACATCCTTAATTACTTAAAACTTACAACTATTTTATGCCCAAAGACTTTACAAAAAAAATCATCATCACCCTCTGTATCTCCCTTCTCCTGCCAAACACAGCAAGAGCTTTAACTATGAAGGAGATACTTCAGGGGTATGATGATTTAAGGCCTGGCCAGGTGCTCGGAGCAATTACCCAAATTCCAAATTTTGGCCACATTCAGACGGGTACAATTACTTATTCCACGCCTCCCTCAAACGTGCTTGCTTGGCAAGCCGGGCATCATGATTTTTTTATTGCCGGGCCTGACCCAAGGCCATACAATCCCAATGTTTTGTGGGTGACCTATAAAGATTTTCAATTTATATATTTATCGGAAATTTGGAATCTTAGGTCACACGCCTCAGCTAATGGTTTTTATGAAGATGACTACTTTATTCATATGTCAGTTGACTACAATAACAACGGCAGACCATGGAATGCGATGGACAAGTTTGGAATTTGGGAAAATGGAAAAGGCGTTTTTACTTACAACAGCAGTTTTACCGACAAAACCACAGACGCTTATGACGCGGATTCGGGCGATGTGCCAATTACCAAGTCATTATATTTGGGCTATGGTGTTCCTTTTGATCGTGTTAATTTTAATTTATCCCAATTTCAGTCTGGTGGAACAGTATCTTGGGAGTATTACAATGGCAACGACTGGTCGCCTTTAATTTTACGTTCAGATGAGACCAACAATCTCTCTACCAATGGATTGGTCGTATTTACGCCACCAGCTGATTGGCTGGCCACTTCTGTTAACGGCTCTAAAAATAAGTGGTGGGTTAGGTTGACGGTAAACGGCGCGGTTACGAATCCTATTGCGACATCAATTAAGGGTGATGATTGGAAAACTGATGGGATAAGTCGGGGGTGGGCGGCCAGTAATACAGGCAGAGTAGTTTGTTGCGGCGGCAGTTATGAATATGATCCAAATCCTCCCGCTGGAGCGAGTGCGCGGTTTAAATTTCAAAGCAGAGTGGCAGCCGGTTGGAGTGCTAATGCCAGTTTTATCGGAAATCATTCAAAGGTGATAAATAATCGGCGTCCATGGACAGAATTTTTAGCTGATTTAGTAATTGCAGATATCAAGGCGAGAAATATTAGCGGTATTATGCTCGATGACTTAAATTCCATCTATACAGGAAATATTAACAGTCCGAGTGATTGGAAGCTGAAGATGGATTGGGGTTCGACTACGTTTACTGAATACATGCAGCACATCGTTGATTCTTACAAAGTATTTACTGATTTGATCCATACGGCGGTTCCAAGCGCAAAAGTAGGCGGTAATTGTGCGGCTTGCAAGGAACCGGGGTTACTTTCTGGCGATTATGTTTTGATAGAGAATTTTAGCGGTATTACCCCAGGCGAGATGAATTTTAACCCTGCTACGAGTGAGGCAATTACCTTCGATGATTTTTTGCCCGCCAATAATCCTTTAGGAACAAAAGGTTATCTTATGTTAATGGATAGTTATTCGGCTGACAAACTTGACTATTTTGGCAATTGGCATGCCTGGGATAAAGGGAATCGCCGCCCAATAGCCAGTTTAGCTTTTTACTATATTGGCTCCAACGGCCCTTCCGGTAACACCTACTTACATTACAATTCCCTAGGGGTAACCTACTCCGAGTCAGACGAAGTTTGGTATTATAGTGATTCTGTTGGTACACTCTCTTCCCCTTTATCTGTAAGTACCACCTATACTCAAAAAAGTATTTATGGTGATTTTACCTCGTTTCCATCTAAGGGAACTATTAAAATTGGCAATTTGGGCGAACATATAGATTCTTTTACCAAAGCCAGCAATTCAGAATTGCGTTTTAGTGAGCCCGTCTATAATGCCTATCCGGCTGGCACCCCGGTATCATTTGTCCTAAGTGCTCGTCAATCGAGCAGTCTTTCTATCCCTTTGGAGAAGATTCACAGGTGGTCAAATTGGTTTCCTGCAATGGGGATAGATGTTGGAGTTCCAGATTCAAGCGGCCATAACGGCGGCAGCAGAGATTTAGCATTTAGGACCCCTACTCAATTAGGAGATACCGGTCGAAATATTTGGCGTAGAGATTACACTAAAGCCGTAATGCTTCTCCGTCCCGCCACTTACGCAACTTCCGCAGCTCAAATTAATACTTTTTCACAATCTATTGATCTTGGTGGAACTTATTATCCTTTGTATGCCGATGGGACAACTGGTTCAGGTATTACTTCAATAAGTTTACGACACGGAGAAGGGGCGATTTTAATGAAATCTCCGACCACTCCTACAAATTATATTCCTCCCGTAACCCCCATAACTCCCACCCCAACCCCTACTCCTACCACAGTAGATACCACAGCTCCTGTCATATCTGCTGTTACTTCTTCTAACATAACCTCTACTTCAGCCAAAATAACCTGGACTACCAACGAAGCATCAGACAGCCAGATAGAATATGGCCTTTCTTCTGCCTATGGAGCAGTTTCTCCTGTAGATACAATACTAACTCTTAACCATATAGTTAACTTCTCTAACCTTACTCCCAACACTACTTATTACTACAGAGTAAAGAGTAGAGATTTAAGCGGTAACCTTAGTATTTCCCAAGGACAAAGCTTTACCACCATAGCTGTATTAGCAACTCCTACACCTACCCCAACACCAACTCCTACAGTAACCCCTACTCCTACACCTACCCAAACAACTACCACAGGGGAGTGGTATAATCCATCATTTACTTACAAAAAGACTCTAACCATAAACAAAGCTCAAATACAAGGAACTCTTACTAATTTCCCTGTCCTTGTCTCTGTTACAGACCCGGAACTTAAGTCTACCTCTAACTCTGGCAAGGTAGCTTCTACCTTAGGTTATGACCTAGTCTTTACCATATCTAACAATACTAAACTCTCTCATGAAATAGAGAAGTATGACCCTGCTACAGGACAGCTTATTGCTTGGGTTAAAGTTCCTTCTCTAACATCAGCCGCAGATACTACCCTTAACCTTTACTTTGGTAATTCTTCTGCTAGTGACCAACAGGATAAACAGAATGTTTGGGATAGTAGTTACAAAGGGGTATGGCATTTATCTAAAGATACAACGCTCTCCGGTTTGGATTCGTCAGCTAATGGCGCAGACGGAACAATTACTGGTTCTACCGTAGCTATTGGCAACATTGACGGCGGGGCTAATTTTGACGGTAATGATTTAATTGAAACCTCGACTGTAGATAAATTCGATAATATGTCCGCTGGGCTCACTATGAGTGGTTGGGTTAAATTTCCAAATTATTCTTCTTTTCAACGCATAGCAACTATTGCGGATAGTGCTTATTATGATTATGTCGGATTTTTGCAGGCAGCACAGACTTCAGGTAAAATCCAATTTGGGTCCGGGGTTTCAAGATACAAAATCGGTACAACGGCTTTAGCCGCCGATACTTGGTATCACGTAACTGGAGTTACAGATTATACTAGCGCAGGCACAAAAATTTATTTAAATGGTGTTGATGAGGGAGGTACAGTAGCAGCAACGCCGACATATACGGCAGATGTTGGCAAGGGTCAAGTTGGAGCGCTTAGGTACCACAACGTGAATTATTATACAACTGGAGTATTAGACGAAGTCCGCATCTCAAACACCGCCCGTTCCTCCGACTGGATTAAAACCGAATACAACAATCAAAACAGTCCGTCAACCTTCATGTCAGTCTCCTCAGCAGTAGGGTATACTCCTCCTGCAACAGTAACCCCCACACCAACACCCACACCTACCCCAGAAGCAACTCCCACTCCTTCTGTTACCTCTACCACTCCCACAGTGCCAGTAGTAACCTTCCAAAACACCCCGGCTCCCAATACCCCTCTGCCTAGCCAGACTAACACCTCTACTTCCACTTCTGTCAGCCTTAATCCCATTAAGCCTTTCTCCAGAGAAACTTTAGGTACCCTAAGGCTAATTAACCAGGACGGTACCTTCTATTTAGTCCAAAACGGCTACAAACACGGGATAACCAATCCTGGTA
>CAZAED010000042.1:0-7056 GCA_964484145.1 uncultured Candidatus Saccharibacteria bacterium
GAGCGTAGTGTCTGTTAGCGCTTTGGTATTCTACGTGAGCGGTGTTAATGGTAATACCGCGGGCTTTTTCTTCCGGAGCGTTGTCAATACTGTCGTACGCTCTTGCTTTTGCGCCACCAGTTTTGGACAAAACGGTGGTAATAGCTGCGGTCAAAGTTGTTTTGCCGTGGTCAACGTGGCCAATAGTGCCTACGTTAACATGGGTCTTAGACCGGTCAAATTTATCTGCCATAGCAATATTTCTTTCTTCATCCGTTTTAGGATGAATTGCCCGAGATTCCCTAAGCGCCGCAGCGTATCGATCCGCTAAAGCGCCAAGGGGGTCTCTTTTTTCCATCCCTTTTATGGGATTGGATCCAGGGACAATATTAATTATTTTTATATAAAAGTCAGTCTGCAAATTACAGCCCGACAAAATATATTTTAAAGATATTTAAACCTTCTGTCAACTTTCGGCTTCAGCGTCCTTCTGTGTTAATATCCGCGAGTAATCCGCGTCTTTAGAAGTCGTCCGTCTCCGCTTTTGGTATTTCAAAGTCAAAGCTTGGGTCTATTACTTCTGCTCTTAAATCCTGCCTAAGTATATGGGGCGATTGCCTTACGTGAGGACTTGAAACTTGAGGCTTTGGCTTTTCCACTTCTGGAACTATTATTTCTGGCTCTGAAAGCTGCGCTTTAAGAATTTGCGCGTTTATATTTTCAACATCCACAATTTGCTTTTGCAGTTTACCTAACAAAAGCCGCTGGTAATCTTCTATAGACATAATAACCAACTTCATGTCCCCATTCTCATCCACCACAAAAAACTTCCCTCCATCTGCTTTTGCTAAATTTATGATGTCTTGTAAGTTAGCCATCTATTTTTTTGAGCGCCGGCACCCTGCCGGCGCTTTTCTTTTTTCTTACTTTATAACTTTATGAACTTTACAAACTTTCAACTTGTTGCGCTTCGCGCTACATACCCTTTCTAACATTTATACCAGCTCTACTTTCAATAATTGCCGCAGCAACGTTCTTAGGTACTTCAGCGTAGTGGTCAAATTCCATGGTGTAGGAAGCCTGACCTTGGGTCATAGACCTAAGTGATGTTGCGTAACCAAACATTTCAGAAAGCGGGACTTGCGCGTCTATAACTTTTAAGTGTAAGCGGTCAGTCATTTCGTTAATTTGCGCGCGCTTACTGTTTAAGTCACCAATAACGTCGCCCATATTAGTTTCCGGAGTTATAACTTCAACTTTCATAACCGGTTCCAAAATAATTGGGTCGGCTTTTTTAACAGCATCTTGCAAAGCTTTAGAGCCGGCAATTTTAAACGCCATTTCAGAAGAGTCAACTTCGTGATAACTGCCGTCAAAAGCCGTAGCTTTAAAGTCTACCAATGGGTAACCGGCAATAACACCATTAGCCGCACTTTCCTGAATACCTTTGTCTATAGGCTTAATAAATTCTTTTGGAATAGCGCCGCCAACAATTGCGTCTTCAAATTCATAGCCTTTGCCGCGTTCGAGTGGTTCAACTCTAAGCCAGACGTGACCATATTGACCACGACCACCGGTTTGACGAATGTATTTGCTTTCTGCTTCCGCGGTTTTCTTAAAGGTTTCTTTGTACGCTACTTCTGGTTTACCTACATTAGCTTCCACTTTAAACTCACGCTTCATACGGTCAACAATAATTTCAAGGTGTAATTCGCCCATGCCAGCAATTATGGTTTGTTGAGTTTCTTCGTTAGAAGATAGTTTAAAAGTTGGATCTTCTTCAGCAAGTTTCTGAAGTGCAATACCCATTTTTTCCTGGTCAGCTTTAGTCTTTGGCTCAATAGACATAGAAATAACCGGATCAGCGAATTTAATTCTTTCTAACTGAATAGGTTTTTCTACATCGCACAATGTGTCGCCGGTAAAAGTATTTTTAGGACCTACCAAAGCACAAATGTCTCCGGCAAAAACTTCCTTTACTTCGTCGCGTTCGTCCGCACGCATACGCACAATACGACCTACGCGTTCTTTGTCGCCTGTTCTGGCATTAAGCACATAACTGCCGGCTTCAAGTTTACCCGCGTACACGCGGAAGAAACAAAGTCTGCCTACAAAAGGGTCGGTAGCAATTTTAAAAGCTAAAGCGGTAAACGGCTCTTCGTCGTTTGGCTTTCTTACAATGTCTGCATTGGTTTTAAGGTCATGGCCTTTTACTTCGCCTCTGTCTACCGGGTTTGGTAAAAAGTTGGTAACAGCGTCTAAAATTGTTTGCACAATAATACCTCTGCCGTCGCCACCAAGTACCGGAAAGAATTTAGCAGATTGTACAGCTTTTCTAATAGCCGTTAAAAATTCTTTTTCTGTTAGTTCCCCGCCGGCCAAATATTTTTCCATTAAAGCGTCGTCGCTTTCAACTACTTTTTCAAGCAGTCTATGGCGGTATTCTTTAGCTTTTTCAAGCATGTCAGCCGGAACTTCGCCTACGGTAAATTCTTTGTCAGTGTAGTCTTTATAGGTGTAGGCCTTCATATTTATAAGGTCTACAACGCCGTTTATTTCTTTTTCAAAACCAATTGGTAATTGAATAGGAAAAGCGTTTGGGGAAAGACGTTTGTGAATACTGTCGAGTGATTTGTAAAAGTCACCACCAGTTTGGTTTATTTTGTTTATAAAGCACATACGAGGTACGCCGTATTTGTCGGCTTGTCTCCATACTGTTTCAGACTGTGGTTCTACGCCCATCTTACCATCGAAGACGGTTACAGCACCGTCTAGAACACGTAAAGAGCGCTCTACTTCTACAGTAAAGTCTACGTGGCCCGGGGTGTCTATAATGTTAATTTTGTGCTTAACGTCACCGGCCAACTTAATAAAGCGAGGTTGCCAGTAACAAGTTACCGCAGCGGCGGTAATGGTAATTCCGCGTTCGCGCTCTTGTTCCATCCAGTCGGTCGTGGTTTCACCTTCGTGCACCGCGCCGATTTTATGGATCATACCGGTATTAAACAAAATACCTTCGGTAACCGTGGTCTTACCGGCATCTATGTGCGCAATAATACCAATGTTACGGGTTTGTTCTATGGGATATTCTCGGGGCATATTTTTAATTGAGCAAAATTAATTAAAATTAAATAAAATTGAGCAAAATTTTTGTTTCTTATCGGTCATATTAAGACCTATCAGACTTATTGTTTTTTAATGATTTTAGAACCTTTACAAAATTCTCTATCTTTCTTTGGTATTTTTAGTTGTCGTCACTGGAACTGGCAGACGACATGTTTTAGATAAGCGGCAAGACCGTTTACGGAACAGCTACCAGCGAGGGAGGAGGTAAAAATGAACACTCAAGAATTCAGACGATCTGCGATTCGGAGCTGGATGGCTTGCATTTGTGGGCTAATAGTAATGGCCTGCATTTTCGCATTTGTGCCGCTCAACCCGAATTTGAGTAAATTCGATCGTATCTGGGCAATTGGGTTTGGCTTGCTCATAACGGCGTTCTTCGCCATTGGGGCAGTTATCTACCCAATCCACATACGATCCCTGAACACGACCTAGTCGTAGGTTACGTGTTTCGCCGGTAGCTAAGGCTACCGGTATTTTTTTTAAAAGTTCTAGATCGTAGATCTTTTCTACTTTACCAACTGGATCCCGGCTCGGAGGCCGGGATGACACATCAGCCTTGTCTCCGCGTTAATATCCGCGAGTAATCAGCGTTTACCTTCTCTTATTTCCAAACCGTGCAAAGTGCGCAAAAGCTTTGTTGGCTTCGGCCATTCTGTGGACGTCTTCACGCTTTTTCATGGCTGCACCCTGTTTGTTAAAACCGTCTATAATTTCACCGGCTAACTTTTGCGCCATAGGAGCGCCTTTTTTAGCACGAGCTGCGGCAATAAGCCACTTCATACCCATACTGGTTTTTCTAGGCTCAGAAACTTCCATAGGCACCTGGTAGTTAGCGCCGCCAATACGGCGGGACTTTAATTCCATTATAGGCGCTATGTTTTTTAAAGCAATATCAAAAATCTGTCTTCCGTCTAGCTTAGGAGCTTTAGGAGCTGGCTTTTCTTCGCCTTTTGCATCTTTTACAGGTGCTTTAGGGGCTTGAGCTGCTGCTAAACTTTCAGCTTTTTCTTCTACAATTTGCAGAGCAGTATAAAAGATTTTGCGCGCAGTATTTTTCTTTCCGCGCTCCATCATATAATTTATAAATTTAGCATATTTAACACTTCCAAACTTTGGGTCTGGCTCTGGTACATGCTTGTCGTAATTTCGTGATTTTCTTGGCATAGATGTGACTGACATGATTTAAAAGATTTAAATGATTGACATGATTTTACTGCAGTTTGCAGTTCAATCTTGTCATTCATGCTTGCCCGCCATAGCTTTAGCGACGGCTAGGTCAATCTTGATCAATCTTGTCAATTAATTTACTTTCTCTTAGCTCCATACTTACTTCTACTTCCTTTTCTCCCGTCGACGCCGAGAGTATCTAGTTTTCCTCTAACAATGTGGTAGCGCACACCTGGCAAGTCCTTTACACGTCCACCGCGGATCATAACCACAGAGTGTTCTTGCAAGTTATGGCCAATACCCGGGATGTAAGCAATAACTTCCATACCGTTGGTTAACTTAATTTTAGCAACTTTACGTAAAGCCGAGTTTGGCTTTTTTGGTGTGGTGGTGTAAACCTTAAGGCAAACTCCACGCATAAAAGGCGCGCCCATTTTAAGAGGCACTTCTTTGTTCTTTAAAAGGTTTAGTCTGTGCTGCAGAGCCGGAGATTTACTCTTGCTCCTAAGCGGACTTCTGCCTTTTCGAACGAGTTGATTTATCGTTGGCATTATTTCTTAGTTCCTTCTGTCTCCATCCAGAGCGAAGCGAAGGATCCCTTTTAAAGACCAAAGGGATTCCTCACTGGGGTTCGGAATGGTGACCGATTAAATTCTTAATTTCCAAGCAACAAAAAAATCCACGTACAAAAACTTTGGATTTTTGCTACTTCGTGCACTTGATACTATCCCGAAACCTTGGGATAAACTTCTCAAATACATCGACTAAATTGAGTAAATATGACCGCAAATAAGCAAATTACTGCAGATTAAATCCTGAGTTCATCTGCGGTTTAAAAATCTGTGGTCTGGTTTCTTATTCAATTAGCCTTATTTTACTACCTTTAGAATCCTTTGTCAATCGATTAATGCCAGTATTAATTAGATCATTGCTGTCTCATTTTTACCACCCACCCATTTGTTGGTAAAAAGTCACATATGTGACTTTTTACCAACAAAATAATTTCAATAAAATAATAATGGGAAAATAAGAATAGGACTCTTCCATACTTACGGAAGAGCCCTATTAAAACTTTAATTACACTTAACTAAGTACCTATTTTGTTACTGAAACACTAGACGAAGCACTGTTTCCAGCCACGTCGTAGGCTTTAGCCATAATAGTGTGAGTGCCGTTAGAAACTTTCCTATTTACGTTCCAACGGTAACTATATGGAGCAGAAGTGTCTGTGGCAACTGCTTTGCCGTCAATATAGAATTCTACCTTGGAAACGCCAACGTTGTCGGAAGCAGAAGCTGCAACGTCTACCCTACTGCCTATTTTAGCACCGTTTAGAGGACTGGTTATATTAACCGTTGGAGCAATAACATCTGCAATTAAAGTGGTTGCACTTGCTATATTACTTGCGCTCGAATCCCCGGCTCCGTTGTAAGCCATAATTCTGTAGTAATACGTGCTATTAGAAGTAAGACTGTAACTTGAGTAATTAGTTACATTGGCTCCAATATTAGCTATTTGAGTAAAGTTAGTTCCGTCTGTTGAACGCTCTAATTTAAACCCTAGCTCGTCGGTTGAAGTATCAACCCAAGTTAAATTAATTTGAGTCTGGGAAACTGCCGTAGCCTGAAGTGCACCAGGAGTAGCTGGGACAGTCGTACTATTAGGGTTACTTCTAAAGGAAGCGACTGTTGTAGCGTTTAAATTTGCTGTTCTGGCATTGTCTCTTTGGTTTGCTATGCCCGTTGGATAACCGGCATAAGTAACATTCGGATTTGAAAAATATGGCACACGGGTACACCCCAACGCACAAGGCGCCGCGTAAGACATAACAGTGCGGTATACACCGTCTACGTAGTGTCCATATGACCAAGCGTAATATGCACCTCCTCCATTAGCCGGATCATGCTGCATTCCTATATTATGTCCGTGCTCGTGAGCAAAAGTTAAGTTGCCAACCGCGCAGTCCATATCTACGGCGGCAAAGGCATAACTAGCAAAACTAGTACTTGGAGATCCCATAACCCACGCTGTACCACAAGCACTACCACCGTTCTGTACCACAATTGAAACCATATCCGCTCCATATTGATCTCTCAAACTATTAACATAAGGGTCTGCCTGCGCCCAATAAAGTTCTGAGCTCGTTTCACCTAACTCTGTATGAGGTACTTCTGCTGTGGCTACCAAATTGTAGTGCATATTAATTTGACTATTTATAAAAGCAGTATTTGTGTAGTCAACAGCCGCCTGAATTAAAGCGTCTATTTGCGCAGTTCCCCCAGCTGCATCTCTAGCTTGTGGAGTATATACAGAAAGTAAATCTACTTGCACTTCTCCGTCATTTGCTACAGTACCTAAAACTGCACCTGCCGAACCTTGCGTAGAAGTATCTAAACTAACATTTTTAGGCAATTTAACTTCTTGTTCAGGAGGAAAAGCAGTCGGATCCATTTTTTCCACAATATGTTTTCCTTCTTTAGAAGGCCTTATTTCATATAATTCTGTTCCCACACTTATACTACCGGCTAAAAAGCCATTTTTTACCGTTAAGCTTACGTTTGAGTCAGCTTGACCCTGTACAGAGCCTCGCCAAACAGCGTTTCCCGCGCCCCGTTTTTCTAAATTTTTTAAATTAACTACTACTGTGCGGTCGCCCGGTAGTTTTATTTGCATTTTTCCGGCACCTTTTTCTACCTGCTCTGTGTCTACATCAACTTCTTCTGCTTCAAGACCAAATTTGCTTTGTTCATGGGCATTTCGTGGGCACTGATTATTGCCCCAGGT
>CAZAED010000043.1:0-5089 GCA_964484145.1 uncultured Candidatus Saccharibacteria bacterium
TAAACAAAAAGCTTGGTTGCTTGTTTTATATCTGCCGGCAAACTTTTATTTAAGCCATAAAACACATGGCCTTGTTTACCTTCTGCTTCCAGCACGTCTAAATTCTGTAAAATTATTAAGTGCTGGGATGTTGCCTTAAACGAAATACCCAGTTCATTTGCAATTTGGGTAACATTTAAAACCTGCCCCTTAAAAAGGATTTGGATAATTTTAATCCGGTTAACATTGCCCAAAGCTTTAAAAACAATTGTCCAACGTTTGCTCATAAATTTAAATTATTAATATAACAATTATACTGTTATTTCTCCGACTGGACAATTCGCGCGAATTGTCCAGTCGAGGCGAAAAGTAAATCCAATTAGCCAAAGGACTTTAAAAACTCCACCACTCTTTGGTCTAAAATTATATCACTGGGAGAAATTGCTCTTTTTAAAAACAAGCCTTCAAGCGTGCGGCAGCGGGAGAGGGCTACGTAGAGTTGGCCGTGGGCAAAAGTGCCGGTAGAAAGGTCTACATAAACTTTGTCAAAAGTTTTGCCTTGGGCTTTATGTATAGTTACAGCCCACGCAAGTTTAAACGGGTACTGGGTAAAAGTGCCCGTAGTCCTACTGTCCACCTTTTGCGTGCGCGTATCTAAAACAAATTTAAACATTTCCCAAGTATGGGGCTTTACGTAAACCGTTTCCCCGGTTTCTAACTCTACAATAATTAAGTCAGAAGAGGGTGATGTTTCTTTTTCGTAAAAGTCGTCTTCCGGCAAATATTCAAGTTCGTCTTCCATACTAGATCCCGGCTCAGAGGCTGCCACAATACCTACAATTTTCCCCATTGTGCCGTTAACCCATCGTTTTTGAAAGTCGTTATTTAACATCATAACCTGGGCACCCACTTTTATTTGCAAATTTAAGTCTGTGGGCGCTTCTCGGTCTTCAAAGCTGCCATCCGCGTTGCCTTCGTAAGTTTTAAGTTCTGAGGGAAGCTTTTCTAAAAAGAAATTATTTACTTGTCTGGCACGGGCATTGTGAGGCGTTAAGTAAATTGCAAACTTTTCAAATTTAAATTTTGTCTCCCCGCTCTCTGCCCTGTTATTTAAAATAGTTAAGTGCTCCTGGCTAACCGCGTTATTTCTAACAGCATTGAGCACGTCTTTAAAGACCTGGTCCTTTTGCCTATAAATAGTTTTTAAAGTTATATATTCAAACTTTGCCTGCTTAAAAGCCGGCGAGTCAAAAAAATATGGAGAATTATAGGTTTTAATAAGCCCGCCGCCTTGGTTAAAGTCTTTGTCCACGGGCGGAAGCTGGTACAGGTCGCCTATAAACACCATTTGAATGCCGCCAAACGGCTGGTCTTTAGTAGGTCCATTTTGGCGCAAAAATTTGTCCACGCAGTCAAGTAGGTCCGCCCGCACCATAGAAATTTCGTCTATTATTAGCGTGTCTAATTTTTGTAGTAGTTTAAATTTAGAACTGTCCGGTGCCAATTTTTTTACCTTAAATAAAGTAATGTCCGGGCCAAACCCGCAAAACGAATGTATTGTTTGCCCTTCTACGTTTAAAGCCGCAACGCCAGTAGGCGCCAGCACCGCAATATTTTTGGTTGTGGTTTTTCGAAAATAATTTAAAAGCGTAGATTTACCCGTACCAGCCTCACCGGTTAAAAACAAATTTTTTCTTGAATTACCAATAATTTCAAGCGCTGCCAAACTTTCTGGGTTACCGCTTAAATCTAACTTTGGAATTTCTACATTGCCTGATTCATTCTCACCAAAATTTTTAGCCGGTGCATAAACATTTATGTCGTCCTTTTTGTATTTTTCCACACTGCCGACTAATTGCATAAGTCTTGCCGTTACAAATTTGCCCTCAATTCCCCACTGCTCTGAAAGTTTTTTAATAAAACCTAAATAAGTTTGATTTTTATGATTTGAATATTTTTCATATTCTTTTTTTAAGTGTTCGTCTCGCTCTAAAGAAAAAAGCGCTTCCACAGTTTTGTTTATTTCTTCAAGCTGCTGGTTTTTTCTTTCATAGTCCCAGCCCGGCACGTTGTTAAAATGCATAGCAAGTCTGGCCTTAAGACCGCCTGCCGCTCTCCCAAATTTAAGCGTTAAACCTAAAACAAAACTTTCAAACTCAGGCAAAGACAAGTTTGGTTTTTCCAAATAGAGTTTTTTTAAAAGCTCGTCCTCCTCTTTTGTCCACCGTGTGCCAATTTTAGGATACTTTTTTCTAAGCTCCACAAGATCGTATTTTTTTGTATTAGTTTCTTCAGCCATAAGCTATATTTAAAAAGTAAACTATCGTTTACCCTTTGTCAAATTTTAACTGGGGATAAAAAATCTGCCTCTGGTTAAGGCAGATCTTAATTATACAAAACTAATTACGCATCGTAATTCGGCGCTTTTTTTACTATTTGTACGTCGTGCACGTGGCTTTCGCGTAAGCCCGCCGGAGATATTTTAACAAATTTTGCTTTCTTTTGAAGTTCCAAAACATTTTTAGCGCCGCAGTAACCCATGCCGCTACGTAAACCCCCGGTTAACTGCTCTATTATTTTAACCACACTGCCTTTAAAAGGCACTCTAGCTTCTACTCCTTCTGGCACTAACTTACCACCCACCACTTTTTCCTGGCCATAACGGTCTTTACTTCCCTCGTTCATAGCACCTAAAGAGCCCATACCTCTGTAAGACTTATATTGTTTACCATGCTCTTCAAAAACCTCACCCGGCGCTTCTTCTGTACCGGCAAGTAGGGAACCTATCATAACGCAACTTGCGCCCGCAGCCAAAGCTTTAGTTATGTCACCGGAATATTTTATACCGCCGTCCGCAATTACCGGAATTTTTTTCAGTCGCGCTGCTCTAACCGCTTCTGTAATAGCATATATTTGAGGGACGCCGCAACCTGAAACCATACGGGTGGTACAAATACTGCCCGGACCTATTCCCACTTTAACTGCATCTGCTCCTGCGGCAATTAAAGCCTTGGCGCCTTCGTAAGTAGCCACATTACCGCCAACAACCTGCACCTTTAAAGATTTTTTAATTTTTTTAACTGCTTCTAAAACCCGCTTCGAATGCCCGTGCGCCGTGTCTACAACTACAGCATCTACCCCGGCCTTAACCAGTGCTGTCGCTCTTTCAAAAAAATCGCCGCTCGCCCCAACCGCAGCCGCTACTTGCACTCCCGCTTTTTTAGCCATGGCTACTTCTGCTGCTTGTTTTTCAATAGACAAATTTTTATGTATAACTCCCAAAGCTCCCATTTGGCCTAAAGCAATAGCCATTTTGCCTTCTGTAACTGTATCCATAGCACTACTAACTATAGGTTCTTTTAACCTGATTTTGCCCGTAAAAAAACCAGTTGTGTCCACGTCTGTAGGCACAACTTCACTAAACTGCGGAACAAGCAATATATCGTCAAAAGTTAGAGCTTCTTGGATTTTCATAAGTGATTTTTATAAAATAAAATATAACATCTTTTCTTTAAGATGTCTATTGGCTGTATAGTAACGGGTTATGAGTTACGGGTGACGAGTCAAATGCAGACTCATCACTTGTCATCTGTTACCCGTTACTTTTTACCACCATAGCTTCCCTACCAGGTCCGGTACCAATAAGTAAAATAGGCACGCCCACTAGTTTTTCTATTTTGTATATAAATTCCTGAGCAGATGCGGGAAGTTTTTCAAAATTATTATATCCAAAAATATTTTCTTCAAAACATTGCCAGTTTTCAAATACAGGTTTAACATCGCCCAGTTTCCACGCCGGAGGCAAACTGCCGGCCGGTAGTAACTCACCATTGTAATTATAGCCAACAACCACCGGAATTTCTTTAACGCCGGAAAGCATATCAAACCTTGTTAGCGCAATGTATTTTGGTTTAGTAATCCTAACTACATATTGCAGCCACGGGATGTCTAAAAACCCTACACTCCTGCCGCGGCCGGTAGTTGCTCCGCGTTCGTCTCCTAAAACCTGAAAGTACTGGGACATTTCCGCATTACTTGCCTGACCTGTATTTATTTTATTTAAAGTTGATGTTAAAAACTCTTCGCGCGCTTCGCCTTTTTCAAACAATTGTTTATGATCGCGAACATAGTCCATAGCCGCCTGCCTCTCCCACATTTCACTTGGCATAGGCCCATTACCCACGCGGGTAGGTAAAGTCTTTGCAACTATAATAGTACTAGGAAATTCGGACATAGGAAGACCTGTGCCAAGTGACGCTCCTACGGGAGCAGATATACCCGAAGAAACATAAGGGTAGGTTCCCCACCAAGCATCTAACCCCACAGCCTGTGCACCTTCAAACATCATATTCTTGCCTTGCTTTAAATTTTGAGAAAGCCACAAGCTTGTATCAGTCACATATTGCTTAAGATTATTCGCTTGCAACAGTAGTTGATCTGCAACCTTATTAAATTCCGGAATTTCTTCTGTAAATCCTTCTTGCTTTTTCAAAAACTCAAAACACGGCGCTAATGTTTTATATAAAGATTCAAGTGATGTTTTTAAAAGTTCGGGCTCAAACAAATATCCAACCAAAGGCGCTAAACGCAGTATGTAAATTCCGGCCATAGGCCCTATGCCTTTATTGGTTGTGCCTAAAGCTTTTTTTCCGCGAATACTCTCTATGTACATTTCAAAAAAACGGTGATACGGCGTCCAGAGCGGAGCTTGTTCGTCTACCATAATTTTCGGCAATGTGCCCACAACTTTTTTAGAATCCTCTACCTCTTGAAGGAAAAGTTCTAAATTAAAAAATTCCCCGCGCGCCAGAACACAAGTTTTGTTCTGAGCTACGCCACAGGGAATTAAATGACTGACCAATTTTCTGCCGTCGGGTGTAAATACAGTATGCCCGGCATTGGCACCGCCACTAAACCTTACGGTTACATCAAACTCGGCCATAAGGAGGTCTATAACCTTGCCTTTGCCTTCGTCGCCCCAATTAGCTCCCACCACAACCAATGTCTGTTCGGTTTTTAATATATCTTTTAAGTCCATAAGCCTTTATTAACACCTTACTGATAATAGCACAAAAAAAAGCCCGGGCAAAATGCCAAAGGCTTAATTTAT
>CAZAED010000043.1:5099-6870 GCA_964484145.1 uncultured Candidatus Saccharibacteria bacterium
TCTAATGATCAAAAAGTGTAGTTGCCTGATTTATCAGGCCTTCTGGCTCGATAAATCGAGCAACTTCAATCTACCTCATCCACAACCCCACCGCTAAAATTATTACAAAACTTGTATTA
Organism: uncultured Candidatus Saccharibacteria bacterium; assembly: GCA_964484145.1. Classification (GTDB taxonomy): domain Bacteria; phylum Patescibacteriota; class Doudnabacteria; order UBA920; family UBA920; genus JAEUSF01. The sequence goes on from CAZAED010000043.1 coordinate 5,219, forward strand.
GCTATTAAAGGCAAATGCTGAACATGGCGTTTTATGCCAATGGCCAAAATTAAACAGCTAAGCAAAACTACAGCAAATATTAAATAGAATTGCTGTTCCATATTTTTCGGATGAATAACTTTTCCAAAAAAATTCACTGCCGGATTTTCGCTAGAAGGTACTGGAGTTACATTAAAATTTTCCTGTGTGCTGCCGGCAAAATTTCCGACCTGAGTATTAACTTTTATGCCATTAATATCTTGCGCTTCTAAAACCAAACTATTGTTCTTAGATGTTAGCTGGCTTAATTTTACTTCTCCAAACCACGAACCATTACTTTTAGGTAAAAGCATAACAGCGGCTTTTCCAAATTTGGCCAACACCTTAACCGGGTTTCCCAAAAATTGAGCTGTGAGCTTTAAGCTGCCCGATTCCTGCATAAAACTACTTTCTACTATGGCTAGTGGCTCTAAAACTATTTGGGTTTTTATTTCAGCAGTCTCCTGATTTTTACCTAAAACTTGCGAAGGACTTTCAGCTTTTGCTTGCTTTAAAACTTCTGGGGAGGGGTTATTCGCAGGCAAAACTTTTGGGCTCTGTTCTTTTACCAAAGTCGGCTGCTCGGCCGGTGCTACAATAGTTGGCTTGTTGTCTAGCGCGGCCTTTTGTAAAACCGGACTACCAAACATTTGCACAACAAATATAGCATTTTTGTCCTGATAGGTTCCTTGCGCAATACCTATTCCTATTTCGGAAAAAGTTTGGTTAAGTATATTAGCTTTGTGGCCTGGGCTGTTCATCCAAGCATTTTCCACGTCTTCGGCTTCAACAAAATTTACTGCCAAATTTTCTCCGGCGCTTAAATAGTTATACCCAGCCGCGGATATAAAATCCCACGGGCTTTTGCCGTCTGGAGAAGTATGAGAAAAATAACCTTTTGCCAGCATGTCATTTGCTTTACTTTGCGCTGCCTCGGCTAATAAACTATTGTCTTTAAGTTCCTTTAAACCAAAGGAGGATCTTGATGCATTGGTTAAAGTAATAATATTGGAAGGATTAATAGCAGAAGAAAACGCGCTTTCTACTGGTCCAAATGAAATAACTCCAACACTAAAAATTTTAACGGAAATTAACAATGCCGAAAGCAAACTTAGACTTCTGTGCCCTAAAATATGCGGGTGGTAATTATTGCTATGGTGCGGCAAGAAATGGTTGCGTAAATGCCAATAAGCGCCTTTTAAGGCGCCTGTCACATTTTGCCCAAAACTATTGGACAAACCTAAAAAACTCATTACTAATTCCATTTTGATTTTAGTTTTTATTTTTGCTTGCCCCGTAGGAAACGCCACAGATTATGACACTCCACGATTGCAAGATTGCTAATTTTTGTTTCTTTTCCCGTCTAACGCTTATTTTTGGCGTTTTTCTACGGGGTTTCAACCAGTAGTAGCACTTAATTTTGGCGCTTTACTACTGGGGTTTCTTAAAGAAAATAACTTAAGCTAATTTTGACTTAAATTATTTATTACTCATATATTATAGCACATCTAAATAAAAAAGTCCAGCTTTTTTGCTGAACTTTTTTATTTTTACTCCACCTTTCAACTTCGCTCAAAATTACTCCACCACCCTCATCTCCACATTAGTTCCCATAGGCAGGAGTTTATCAGCGG
>CAZAED010000044.1:0-6401 GCA_964484145.1 uncultured Candidatus Saccharibacteria bacterium
ACCCTCTGCGGCGAGGTCGGCATCGACAAGCGCGACACCGCCGCAGCGACCATCAACAACTGCATCGCCCCCCGGTTTGTTTCTGTTCTAAAGATTTTTTATAAAATTCCGCTCCAACCTTTTCTTCTCCCGCTTCTAGCACTTGATCTAAAAACTTAGTGTTTATAGCTCCCGGAGCAACTGCATTAACTTGAATATTAAAATCTTTGTACTCTTTGGCTAAATTTTCCGTAAACCTAACAACCGCAGCCTTGCTAGTAGCATAAGCGCTAAAATTTTCAAAAGGCTGCACTGCTCCCCCGCCAGAAAGGTTTATAATTTTACCTGCTTGCTGCTTGTACATAATAGCTAAAGCCGCGTGCGCCATATTCACCGTGCCGGCTAAATTTATATTTAACGCTTCCTTCCAAAGTTTTAATTCGTTAGTATGGAATTTGCCAATTGGGCCGTAAACCCCGGCGCAATTAACTAAAATATCTAAATGGCCGTATTTATTTACGGTCTGTTTAACTAAATTTTTTGCGGACACCTCGTCTTCAACATTCGCTAAAAAATAGTCTGCGCCAATTTCTTTTGAAGATAGTTTTAATTTTTCTTCATCCCGCCCGGCAATTACTACTTTCGCGCCTTTTTTTACAAAAGCCAAAGCCGCGGCTTTGCCAATTCCGCCGCTGCCGCCGGTTATAAGTACCACCTGGTTTATTAATTTAGATGTATTTTCCATACTTGTTTACTTAGTTAGCAATTTAGTTCGTTAGTACGTAAGTTCGTTAGAACGTTAGTACATTAGTATTTAATTGTAAAAATCTAACGAACTAACGTACTCATGTGCTAACGTACTATCTTCCCCCAATTCCTGTGCCGTAATATTCAAACTTTAAACTTTCAAGTTCTTGCTTATTTAACAAATTTTTCGTGTCAAAAATAATATTTCCTCTCATACTCTGCTGTATTTTTTTATAATCCAAATTTTTAAACTCCGGCCATTCTGTAATAATTAATACTACATCTACCCCCGCTGCTGCCTCGTATGGAGTAGTTTTAAGTTTAATAGGTAAAACTGATTTTGCTTCAGTTAAAATTGGATCAAAGCCTAAAACTTCGGCGCCCTGTTTAACTAACCACTTACCAACCTCTAAAGAAAGCGACCGGCGCAAAGTATTGGTACCCGGTTTATAAACCAAACCAAATATTGCGACTTTTTTGCCTTTAATATTTTTTAAAACAACTTTTAACTTTTTATATAAAATTTCTTTGCGTTGCTGGTTAATTTTATAAACGTCTGAAAATAGCGGCAAGCTAACTTTATATTTTTTCGCCAAAGCTTCTAAAACTCTTAAGTCCCGCCCTAAAGTTCCGCCGGCAAAACCAAGCCCCGGAGAAAGAAAAGCTTTTTGTCCTATGCGACTGTCGCTTTTAATGCCCAAAACAACTTCGGTAATATTTCCGCCTAATTTTTCAGACAAATCGGATAGTTGATTTATAAAACTAACAGACATGGCCAAAAAACTATTTATGCCGTGTTTTACTAATTCCGCGCTTTCAAGCTTCATAAACAACAGCGGATTTTTGTAAAACTCATAAAAACTTTTCATTCGCTCTTTGCATTCGTTCGAAGTAATTCCAATAATTTGCCTATCGGCATTAATATAAGTTTCTATTGCCTGACTTAGTCTTAAATTTTCCGGATTATATGCGACTTCCAAACCCTTTATTTTTTTGTAAAGCAAATTATAAATTTCCCTGCAGGTTCCGGCCGGTACCTGACTCATAATAATTATTGTCACCGATGCGGCAGCATATTTTCCAATTTGCTGTACTGCTTTTTTTATTACACTTAAGTCAGGCCTGTCGTCGTCCCCTACCGGGGTGTCGTAGCCAATTACTATATATTTGTAATTTTTAAGTAAAGTAAAATCATTAGTAAAATCTAAATTGCCTTTTGCTAACATTTCGTCCGTTAACTCACCGAGGCCGACTTCAGCAATAGGCATTTGAGCGTTTTTTAAATTTTCAATCAACTTTTTTTCAAAATCAAATCCCATTACACTATGGCCTTGTTTTGCTAAACTCGCAGCCACAGTACAACCTAGGTGCCAAAGACCTATTACCGCCACTTTTTTCTGTGTTTTATCCATATTCAATATTACTTAATGAGAAACTAATAACTGCAATCCAATCCCGAAAACCTTAAATGATGAAACTCAAAAATTGTTGCGCTTAACCACTCCGAACAAAGTGAGGAGTCCCTTATTTAAGGGATTCTTCCCCCTCGCAAAGCCTCGGGGTCTGAATGGTTTCGTAATTCAAAGCCTAAGAGTAATCCCTTTTTTTGTATGACCAGGCCTCTAGCCGGCGGATTATCTGCGTATCCGTGATTTATTTTACTTGCCATTTTTATGCTGATAAAAGTTCAAAAGCACTTTACTACCTTCAAAATCAAAATTAAAAGGTAGTTCCGTAAGACCTTTTTTTTGCATAGCGTCGCGCAAATTTTTTCTGCCATTTGGAGTGTAAAACAAAAACAACCCGCCTCCTCCACTGCCCATAATTTTTCCGCCTTCCGCTCCGTTTTGCAGAGCGAAATTATAGAGTTCATCTAACTGAGGGTCAGAAATTTTATTTGACATAGTTTTCTTAACTCCCCAATGCTTGTGCATTAACTTGCCAAAATTCTTGGTTTCGCCTTTTTCAAAGTCTGACAAAATTTCCCTGCCAATTTCCTTAATTTCTAAAAGCGCTTTTTCTACCGTACTCTGGCTTACCGCGGCCTGGGCGCTCTGGTCTTTTAAAATGTCGTTAGTGTCGTGCTGCTTATGCGTATAAAATAACACGCATTTGTATTCTAATTCCTCCACTAAATCTGCTGTAATTTTAGCTTGGCGCGCTTCTACATTACCTTCTTTGTCTATTTCTAAAACTGCAAAACCGCCCATTGCAGCTAAATACTGGTCTTGTTTGCCAATAGGCTTTTTTAAAATATCAAGTTCAATTTTACAAGCAATATCTGCCAGCTCAGTAATACTAACAGCGTCTCTGTTTAGTTCGCTTAATGCCTTTAAAAGTCCGACTAAGTACGAAGAGGAGGAGCCCATACCGGTACCTGCCGGCAAGTCTGCAAAAGATGAAATTTCTATTTGGTCTTTAATATTACAGTACCTTAAAGCCTCTCTAGCTAACTCGTGTTTTAATTCTTCCAAACTTTTAACTGTTTCTGAATTTGAGTATTTAACCCTAATTAAACGGTCAACCAAAGGACGATTTAAAGCCACGAACATATATTTGTCTACGCTAGCGCTAAAAATAAATCCGCCGTGCTTTTTGTAAAAAGAAGGCAAGTCTGTTCCGCCGCCGCCCAGCGGCATTCTAAATGGTGTCCTGGTTATTATCATAAGAAAATAGTAATGAGTAACGAGTTACGCGTGACGGGTCTAATGTCTTACTTGTAACTCGTCACCTGTCACTCGTTACATTATTTGTTTTACCCTCTAAGTCCGCTCATTCGGGAATTAAAATATTGGTTAGCTTTGTCTAAGCATTCCATATTGTCCACGCCAAATAACGCCTCGTTAGCTTTTATTACATAAGCCTGAAGCGCTTGGCCGGTTTTAAGCATTTCCGGAAAAACCTGGCGGCCAAAATCAAAAAACTGCGCCGGTGGAATGAATTCAAAAATTTTGGGGCTGCACTTATATACCCCGCCGTTTACAAAAGGTATTTGCGGTTTGTCTACGCCTTCAAAAAAACCGGTAATATTTTCTTCTTCGTTTACTTCCACTACTCCGCCGGCAATACCGCTATTAGGGCTTTTGTTACGGTCAAAAAGCATTATCATGCAGGCTGAGTTTAAAGGCTTTTCTATAAACGGTGAAAAGTCTAAATCAAAAACATTGTCGCCGTAAACGACTAAAAATTCTTTTTCATTCTTAAAACTATCTTCTACTTTTTTAAGCCCCCCGGCTGTGCCTAAAATGTCGCGCTCGTGAGAATAAACAATTTTAACTCCCCATTTGCTGCCGTCGCCAAAATATTTTGGCACAACTTCAGGAAAGTAATGTGTGTTTATAATAAACTCATCGACACCGGCGGATCTGAGTTGTCCTATTGTTCTCTCTAAAATTTTTTGCCCGCCAACCTCAACCATAACTTTGGGCTGATTTTCTGTTAATGGCCTAAGCCTAGTTCCTAGCCCTGCGGCTAATATAAATGCTTTCATAGAATGAATGACAAGAATGACAAGAATGAACAACATTGACAAGAATTGTTCCGAAATCTTGTCATTCTTTTAATTCTTTTAATTCCTGTCAATTAATAACGTGTTTTTTAATATAATTAATACTCGCCTTTAGCCCATCTGCCAAACTAGTTTTTGGCGACCAACCTAAAGCTTTAGCTTTACTAATGTCCCCTAAATTTTCCTGTGCTTCCCCTTCTACGTCGTCTTTAAACTCCGGCTGAATATTTGTTCCTAAAAGTTTTGCTACGGTATTAAAAATTTCCAAGACTGAATAATTTTGCCCGCCGCCTAAATTGTAAGTGTTTCCGTTGGTGCGGTCGTCGTTCATAGCCAGAATGTGGAAGTCGTTTATGTCGTCTATATATACAAAATCGCGGCGCTTGCTGCCATTGCCGTAAATAACCGGGCTCTCGCCTTTTAAAAGTTTAATTATAATCCCGCTCATAAGCGGTGGAATGGTTCTGCGAAAATCTTGCCTCGGGCCGTACACGTTAAAATAGCGCAAAGCTACCATTGGCAGTTTGTGAAATTTTTGAAAGCTCTGGGCAAAATATTTGGTTGCCAATTTGCTGGAAGCGTAAAAACTTTCCGGATGTTCGTCTTCTTCAGGCGTAGGAAACTTTTGACTTCCTTCGTAAATGGCCGAAGTTTCCGCGTAAATTACTTTTCTCACCTTTGCTTTACTTGCTGCCATAAACACATTCACCGTGCCGGTTACGTTTACATCGGCCGTACTAACTGGGTCTTGCTGACAGTCGTAAATAGAATTTTTTGCGGAAAAATGAAAAACTGTGTCTATGCCTTCAAAAATAGGGTAAATGTCTTTGGAGCGAATATCTACATTATAAAAAGTTACTCCGGCCGGAATTTGCTCTTTTAGCCCGTAAGAAAGGTTGTCTATACCCACCACTTCATAACCCTCTTTAACCAACCTCTCGGCCAAATTACTGCCTATAAAACCGGCCACGCCGGTAATTAAAACTTTTTTACGTTTTTGATCCATATATTAGTAGAATTAAGCTCATTTTAACACAATTTTTGAGCATTTACAAATCTTGATTTTTAAGGTAAAATTAAATGTTTTGGTTCCTGCTGAGGAATCAAAATCCAAACTATAGGAGGTACATGTGTCAGAAGAAAAAAAACTGGGCTATCGTGAATACCCGGACCACCGGGTAGTCAAAGATGGTTTACGTGAATTTGAGGAAAAACGCCTTAAGCGGCGCCAGGGAACAATTGAGGAATGGCGTACAGAGGTCGGCTGTGCTTTCCACTCATCCGATCAAAGCAAGTTATTCATCAAAGACTACCCGAACGTAGCGGGCGGCATGACGCTTCAGGGAGCAAAATATCAGTCCCACGAAGCTCACTGTCTGGTCAGGCCCACACAAAAATGTTGGGATGAAGAACGCATCCGGACAATGGGCGGCGAAGCCGACCTTAACGAGTTGTTCGATGTAATCTTCGCCCCTCACATCGACACCGGCGACTTCGTGGATCTGGTTCATTACAACGGAGACGAACGGTCGGCGGCGAGTGAACCCGACTTTCATATGCATATGATGGTAAATCAGCGGCCGCCGCATTTGATGAACCACGAACTCAATGAGCGCATGAACGAGCGCTTCGCAAGCTCGAAGTATGTAATCGCTCAGAACGGAAACATCATCGCTGTCGTTGATAGCATTCACCAAGTGGGCGAAGTCCAGTTCGTACAAACCGACTATTCACAACATGTGAGTCTTCCTCGTTTAGTAAATGTGCTCTGCGAAACCATACGGCTGTTCGCTCGCGCTTTCGCCAACACCCGACACGAGTCTTTAGGTCTGCCGCCGGACTTTCAATTGCAACTCGAATTCATGGGAGGGCGGCTGTACTCCGGTGGGTTCATTCCGATGCTCGCAGGTGTTGGCATTGAGCAACGCCGCCTGCGTCCCACACCCCACCAGTGGACTCCGGCGGAAACGCATCGCCGCCTCATGGCATACAAATAACGGCACACAATCCAAAAACCGGATCTGGGAAGTTGCAAGACAAGCAGCTCACCTCGGACCCGGTTTTCATTTTGCCTTTACACTAAAACAAACACTACCATACTGGATAGTATGATAGTGTTTGTAAATTTTTAGTTTACTTATTGAGACAGTATTTTTTCTTTTAGTAA
>CAZAED010000045.1:0-5918 GCA_964484145.1 uncultured Candidatus Saccharibacteria bacterium
ATTTTAAACATTTTAAGCGTATTTTATACCTAATTATCCTTGCGGATAGGGGGTGAGATTGGTAAAATAAGGCCTTGTTCGTTTACATTCCCCTGTAGCTCAGTCGGTAGAGCGCCTCGCTGTTAACGAGGATGTCCTTGGTTCGAGTCCAAGCGGGGGAGCCAGAGTTGACTATCGGCATAATTTAAGATTGTGTCGAACGGTTTTATAGCGTCAAATCGGACTTTTTTACCTTCTACTCTAAGGTTCGATAGTACGAGCTTAACTAACTGCCTTCTTTCTTCCACTTCCGAACTTATAAATAAATCGTACGCTCGATTTGCCAGTTCTAGTAGGTATTTAGCCGTAATATAGTAGTTATCTTCGGCTTCTTGTAACATACCTAGCCGTGTATCAATGTTTGCGATTTGTTCTCGAAACGATTGATAAAACTTGTCATATTCGCTATCAGTAATACGCCCGTCTAAGCGGTCAAGGTAAAGTTTTTCTAGCCTTTTGGCGTACACTTCGTGTTCTTGTGTAAGCTGGCTGTGCTGTTTGTCCCTAAATTCGACTTTATTTTCGTGGGTTGTGCGTAGAGTTTCGACTATTTGTTGCAAAATATGTTCTGGTACTTGTAGCTTCTTGAATACGTTTCCAATTTGCTCGGTTATGTTATCTTCCCGTAACCAATCGGCGCCGTGTTTGCCGTTGTATTGAGTGCAATGGTAGTAAACGTGCCCTTTGTGCTTTTCGGGCGTTACTGATAAGCCACAATGCCCGCAACGAAGTAGCCCTCGGTAAATATAAGGTTTACCCGCATATTTGAAGCGCTTTTTATTAAACCCTGCTTTAATTTGTTGGACTTGGTCAAAAAGCTCTTTGGTAATAATCGGCTGATATTTATGAGGATAAGTTTTCTTATTCCAAGTCATAATGCCGTAGTAAAAATGGTCTTTTAGTACCTTATCCAAAAAACCTTTAGACCAATTAAGGTTATATTCTTCTTTTAGCTTTCGGCGCACTAAATCCATTGAGTAGCTTTGTGTGGCATACCACTCATAAACTTTTTGAACGATACGGGAAGCGTAGTCGTCGACAACAATTTCGGTTTTATCTTTATCAATGGGTTCTCGTTTGTAGCCGTATGGCGGTTTTGTAGGATATGTACCGCTTCTAAGCATTTGTTCTTGTGCCCGTTTTACATTGTCGCTTATAGCGTCGGAATAATACTTAGCAAGACCTAAGCTAATACTGAAATTAAACTTTTCGACTGCGGATAACTGGCTATTTATTACTTGTCCGTCTGAAACAAAATGTACTTCGACTTCGTCTTTAAGTGCCTTTTCATAGAGTAGGGAAACCCGCTTGTCGAAGATATTGCGGGATAAGCGGTCTACTTTATCAAAGCAAACGACGACTTTTTCTTTTTGCTCGATTACATAGTCGAGGATATTATCAAAGTCGTTACGCTTAGTTTTGTAGGCACTTTCGTCAAAGCTGAATTTCTTAATAATCGTAAATCCTTTATTCTGGCAATGCTTTTCCATACGGGCAATTTGCGCCGGCAAAGAATTACCCGCTTCTTTTTGTTCTTCTGTGCTAACCCGTGCGATTATGATTGCTTTCATAGTTCTACTTGGACTTCCAATTTTTATCTAATCTAGTTCTGTTTATCTTATGTAGGTTTTGTTGCTGTTGTTGCAACCTATCAAAAGCACCTTTGACAATACTTTTGTGGTCTTGGTCGGTGGTCTTAACAAAATAATCGAAAATGCTTTGCCAATCCTTAAACTCTAATTCGCTAGGTTTGCTGTTAACATTAAATCCTATTTGTTTTGCTAATCTAAGCATTGTTTCCCGACCCAAGACTTTTGATAAGCCCTCAATGACATTAGGCTGAAACTGGTTATATGTGTAGACAATAAAATCTTCAAAAAGTTGCTTATAGTCTGCGCTAATTAACGGATTGCTTCTTTTTTCAATCCGCATTAAAACAATATCGACCATTGGTTTAGGGAAGAAGTCGTTTTTATCAAAGTTATGAACTAATGTCATATCAAACCACGGTTTTAGTAGAGTGGCTAACTGACTGCTTTTACTGTCGTGTGGCTTGCCTAGGAATTTCAAAGCGGCTTCTTTTTGCAATATGAGGTATGTATCTGCTGGCGGATTTTGTGCTTCGGTTAGCCTTTTTATGACTGCCGACGTTATGTTAAAGGGGATATTTGAAAATACTTTATAGGGGTAGTTTGGTAAAGGATAATCCAGAAAATTACCAAGTCTTACTTCTACTGATTTATTACCTTCTAGCCTATGTTCGAGCTTGCCAAATAGGTTACTGTCTATTTCAAAAGCGATAACCTTTCCGCTTGCCTTAATTAGTTCGTCGGTTATGACCCCTTGTCCCGCACCAATGTCAAAGACGGTATCGTCCTTGGTTATAGTGGACTGGCTTATTAACTTGGCTACCAGCCCTTTATCTTTAAGAAAATTTTGTGAATATGCAATTCGTTTTCTCATATAATTTTTTTGCGCCTGCCTTCGTCTAAGAAACTGTTTAAGTCCGCTTCTTTTATGCGGTACTGCTTACCTGCTTTATATGCCTTTAATTTGTCTGCTTGTATCCAACGATAAACGGTAAGGTAGGCTACCTTTAACATTTTTGAAACGTCGTAAATAGAAAAGTATTTATCTTCTGTCATATTAGTTATATTTATCATTATTTAACATTATACCTTGAAAATCAACGAGTTTAAGTGGCTGAAAACTGTTTAAGTGTTGTCGAACTACATTAAGCGGGCTAATGGTAGGTGGTAGATTTATTCTTTTAGCGTCGGATATAAGGCGATACCAAGTTCGTTGGCTGTAACCATTAAACATTGTCCTTAGCTCTCGTGGTGTCATTGTGTCGAATACTTGTTTCAAGCCGTAGAGCTGTATGGTACGTTTTAAGCCTAGTTTAGGATTTCGAATTATCAAATCCGCAAGTAAGGATTTAGGGCTACTTGGTTTGTAGTCAAACAACGGTAGCCTTTTGCTTTCCAGCTCGTCGAGGTAATGAAGTAATACTTTTTGCGAAATATCTTGGCTAAACAGGTTTTGGAAGGTAAGGTCTGAATTGATACCTAACGTACGGAAAAGTTGACCGATTTTTTGCCGTTTATTTAAGCGAACTTCTATTCGTAGGATTTCCAATCGCTTTCGTGCTTGAAAGCTATCAAACAAACTTAATTGTAAAGCACTGTCGTTTTCGATTGCTCGTTTTTCGCTTTTCTTTACCATTTCCAAGTCTTTTATCTTGTCGTAAAAGGCTACTTCGTAGGAGTTGCTGTGCCATTTGAAGCTGTGTCCGTCGTTTCGATAATCGGTCTGGTTAATATCAAGCGAAAGTTTAATGTTGGCTTCTTTTATCTTACTTATCAAGTAATGTGGAGTTGTGCCGTCGGTAAGGGGTATATTTTTGGAATAATGAACGGCAGAAACGGGTGCGGAAAGTAAGAGCTTATGAAATACTCTTATACCCATTGTTTTAAGTACTTCTTCTAGCTTATCTATCACAAGAGGAAAACTGTCGTCTGTTAGCTCGTCAAAGTTATTGCCAAATAAGAGCTTGGGAGCAGAAAATTCTATGGATAAAGTGGCCTCTTGCCTACCTGTTGTATTAAATCTTTTAGTCATAGTTAATCTTGGTTTATAAATACCGTTTATCAGCTCTGTTTTTGTCGGGTTTTGTACTAATGTAAAATAACCCCGCAAGGCATTTTGCGTTTCTTTTTGAAAATATGTTTTATCGGTAACCCAAAACATATCTTTACTAAGCAATAGTTTTATTGTGTCCAACATACATTTTCATTACTTCTTCAAACTTAAAAATAATCGCTTGTTCGATTTCTTCTGCTATTGCACGGTTAATTGGGTAAAAGATATTGAAATTACCGTTTGTAGCTTTTCGAGTAGGGTAGGTTAAACGGTATCCGCCTTGTGGTCGGGTATAAATTCCAATCGACCCTAAATGTAGACAGTTATCAAAAACAAAACTGGCAAAGCCCACAAGCCCGTCTTTGGGATTAACTGGTACTATTTGAATTTCACTTATTCGCTTTTGCATACGTTTTCGTTACGTTTACCCGTCGGTCAATTTGTATAAGTAAGGAAAAGAAGTCAGTTAGCCGTTTTAGTTCATTAGCAGGCATAACCGCACCTTGTTTCAGGGTTTGCGGTTTGTTTTCTGGCTTGTCGACTTTGCAGTTTTCCATTAAGCAAAGTCTATGAAACGAGGTGTTAGGTGAAGTTGTATTGCAGTTAGCTAACTATTAGCTAATGCGGAAACTAGAAGTATTTGGGGTTTATCTGAACGGTTGATTTATTGAAAATTAGCAGGTCGTTTATACCAATCTTTAAGGCTATGTGCTTTTGTAAACCGTCACAAGCAGGGTAAAACTTGTCTTTGTTTTCCTTGGTTAGTTCGGCGTCTTTGGTGTCCTCAATTTCTTCAATAACTTCGTCCCACGACCACTCTTTCTTTTTGTTTTTATCGTCTTTAAGTAGCAGTTCAAGGATTTTGGCTCGGAAACTTTCTTTATTTAGTTTTACTTGCTTGCCTTCTACTACCAAAATACCCTTTTTGGGTTCATAGCTTAATTTGGCAGGCGTAACGGGTGTTGCTGTCTTATCTATGGCTATTTCTTCTTTCTTTTCGGCTTGTTTATTTCGTTTAACATATTCGGCTTGAATAGCCCGATAAAAATCGTCGAATTTGGTTAAGGAAATAAGGGTTACCGTAACTTCTGTATCCCAACGGTGAAAAGCGCTATTGTGCTTAAACTCTTGAATAATACCTTGTTCTTGTAGATATTTAAGGCTATCCCAACGGGTTTCGCAGTATTTATCCCGCATACCGATTGTATCGGCTGGGAAAAGGGCGCTAAAACGAATAAGGGACGGTAACAGGTGGATTGTAACGACTGTTTTATGGGTTAGCTGTATTTGCTCGTTTATATCCAAAACTACGTCGTAAATCCGAAGCATATTGATATAGTCGATATTTGAAATGCTGGTCTTATGTTTTAACAAGTATCTTTCGTACCAATCGTCAAAAGTGTCTAGTATGTCTATTTGGAAGTAATTTTTTGTTCCTTCCTGTATTTCTACTGTTTGGGCAAGTTTGCCTTGTGAGGTAGTTTTCTTATCGACTTTAATTATCTTTTCGTCGTCTTGTAGCTGTAAAAGAATGTCATAGGTCATATCCAAACCCACACGGGATAAACCATTACCTTGCCCGAAATACATTTTTGTAAGGCAGTCTTTGCGGCTAAATTGTTTGGCTTCTTTAATTGCTTGGACGACTATTTCTAATTTTTCTTCGTACGTCATAGGTCATTACTTTTTCAAAACTCTACACTTGTATTTTATCATTGTTTAACACTTACCGTCTTGATAAAATAGCTTTATGTTGGAGCGATTAAAGGAAAAGGTACGTGGTTTTAGTTCGGTATTGGATAAGTTTCCCGAAGTAAGGTATGCAGGCGACCCCGTTTTAAGGGAAGTGGCACAAGAGGTATCGGTTGAAGACGGTGTCGAAATAGGAAAAAGACTAGGCGACGTTTTAATGCGTTATCGTAAAGAAGTGGGTTATGGTCGTGGTTTTGCCGCACCTCAAATAGGTGAAAATAAAGCTGTCTTTGTTACTTTTGTTGACGACAAACTAACAACATTTATTAACCCGCTTATTGTGGAACGGTCGCAAGAAACTAACTTTTATCGTGAATTGTGTTTAAGTTCTGGCATTATGGCTGTGGATACTGAAAGACCCGAATGGGTTGTAATGGAATGGGTTGACGAACAAGGCAAAAAGCAAAAAGCAAGGTTTGACGGTTTCTTGGCTAGGCTTTACCAACACGAAGAAGCACACCTTAGAGGTAAACTTAACTTAGACG
>CAZAED010000046.1:0-5739 GCA_964484145.1 uncultured Candidatus Saccharibacteria bacterium
TTTATATATGGCGGTGAATTTACTGTGTGCGCTCTGGCTATAATTCTGGCATATTGGGTAGTTTCTGTCGGGTAAAACCAAGAACTTAAAGTTACCCCGTTAGTTAGCTGAATTCCTGGCAAAACAATTTTGTCAGGCGTGCTGCTGCTAAACCTGGGCGCCAGGCCAATCTTGCCGGCCTGCCCCCTTGCACTTAAAGTTTCGTTGGTAGAGTCATTATTATTGGAAGTTGAATCAAAATATGTTCCTGTTGCCTCACCTAAATGCCACACCCCTTTATAATTACTATCCCAAACATTAGTAGCATCTTGTTGGTCAGAAGCTCCGGAGTTGCCAAAGTAAATGTATATAGTAGTGTCGGAAGTAGCGGAAAGCTGGGGTATTTTAACCCAAATAATAGTTTCTCCGGTACTTGATGAATATTTTTCTATTTCGTGAGAAAGTTTGGTTATTCCATCGCTTGAGGTAAATAATATATCTGTACCATCTGTCTTACCTACTTTACCGCTATAACTTGTATATTTAAGATCTGTGTCTGTAACACTAAACAGCATAGGAAAACTAGAGTGAGTGGAAGTAGCTATACCTGAAACTTTGTTTTTGTCTATGGTTATGGGTTTACGGTAGGTCCAACTTGGATTATACCAAGGTATATTAGCCGGCGCAGTAAGCGACGGAAAATTTATTACTCTTTCTATTTGCACGCTTCCGTAGGCGTAAAAAGTCCCCGGTGAACTTTGGTTGTTATATTCAGTTTTTATCCAGTCGGCAGAACGAGCTATATTAGAAATTCTAGCCTCATCAATTTTTCCATTCCAAGGGTAGGTAGTATCACTATTAAAAGCATTACCAATCATAGGTCTTGAGGTTGCGCCAAAATCAATATTACCTGCCGCCGATGTTGGCCCACCAGTTAAAGCACCATTTCTATATATGCGCGCATTAGTACCGTCAGTGGTACCACAAACATATTGATATGATAAACCTGTAATGCTAGTAGAGTCATTCACACCAACACGATCATCACCTCCTGTATCAGCCCTATTAACCAAAAATTGGGGTTGACCGGTTGCATCATTTTGTCGTAATAAAACACCACTATCTCCATCGGTATAATAGTCTGATAACCCAAGTGCCCCGCCATATGTAGTTACACTATCAATAGTAACCCAAGCACAGACTGTTGCTGCATTAGTAAACGATGATGCTATATTAGTTGTGTTAAGTATTTTATCTCCATTATCACCATCGAAATCCAAACCATACCCAATATTTCCCGCAACCTGAGCTACTCCGCCATCAGCATCTGTTAAAGTACCATCATAATTATTAGATGTAGAATCCTGGTAAAATCCGGCAGACGTGCTGTCTCCTTCACCTAAATGGTAAACAGCCTGATAATTACTATCCCAAACATTAGCAGCATCTTGTTGGTCAGAAGCTCCGCTGTTGCCAAAGTATATATAGATAGTAGTATCGGAAGTAGCGGAAAGAAGAGGGATTTTAACCCATATTATAGTTTCTCCGGTGCTTGATGAATATTTTTCTATTTCATGAGAAAGCTTAGTAGTGCCGTCAGAAGAAGTAAATAATATATCAGCTCCTGTGCTAGACGCTACTTTTCCACCATAGCTGGTAAATTTAAGATCTGTGTCTGTAACGCTAAACAGCATAGGAAAACTAGAGTGAGTGGAAGTAGCAACACCACTTACTTTGTTTTTGTCTATGGTTATGGGCTTACGGTAGGTCCAGGAGGAACTATACCAAGCTGCGTCTGCGGTTTTGTTTTTGTCGCGCAAAACCATAACAACAGCCGCGCCAAAAACCAAAAGCAAAACGCTTAAAGTTAAAGGCAAATAGCGGGAGAAAAATTTTTTATAAGTCATATAAGACCTATAAGTCGTATTTGACCTATAGGACCTATAGGACCTATTCGTCCAATTTTACAACTTGTCCATTTTCCAAACGCTTCATTCCAAATTGTTTTAAAAAGTCGTCGTAGTTGTCATCGAGTCCGCCTATTTCCCGTTTTCTAACCTCTTTTAACCGATCTTTATAATCACCTTTCTGAGCCAATTCTTTTTCCAACGCGCGGAGCTGCTGGTCCAGCAAATAATTAGCTTGGTTAATTAAACAAATTAGACAATTTGCCGCAGCTTCTGGCTGCGTTATATAACGCATATAAGTTTTATACGACCTATTTGGCTCATATGCCAGTTTTCTTACTTCCAGCGCTCGCGGGTCGTCTTTGCTCCAAATATTTAAACTATTGGAGCGTAAAAAATCAAAATAATCATTTTTTAATTCTTCTAAAGAAGCTCGGGCCACGTCAACCAATCTTAACTCTGATTGTTTTGATGTGCCGCTGGTTTGACTGCCCTCGCTTATATTCTGTTTCCCGCTTCTTGCAGCGCCTTCTATTTGTTCTCTTAATTTTAAAGACTTTATATAGCGGTTACAAAACTCAAAAGTTAAATCAAAAATAATTTCAGACATCTGAAAAGATTTTAAGTTTTTATATCCGCCGTGTTTTAAAATTAAGTTAGTCATAAAGTTTATATTTCATATAGGATATATAAGTCATATTAGTCGTATAAGTCTTATATGTCCTATCTGTCTTATTAATTAACCGGCTCGGCTCCTGTATCTGAAACAACCGGAGCCTCTACGGAAGCAGGAGCAGGTTCTGGCGTTGGTGTTGGTGTTAAAGTAGGCTGTGGCTCAGTTGCCGCGCCTGCAACCTGTCCCGAATCCAATTGAGGGGCTACTTCCCCGCTGCTCGGTTCTTCTGCTGGTGTTGGGGTTGGTTGTCGGGCAGATTCCGGTGCTTCAGTTTGAGCAGGTTCAGGCGAGGGTTCTATAGGAGTAGGCTCTGGCGACGGTTGACTATTAGCCGAACCACTACTTGGACTACTGACAACAGATATTCCGCTAACCCCACTACCGTTGTCTTCTGGTTGGTTTAAAGCAACCCAATCAAAACTAAAGTCAGCCGGGACTGGAGCACTAGTGGTGATAGTAAAACCATTTTCTGTTTTTTCTATCACGCCATAGAAGAAAGTTGGCATGCCTTGAGCAGTTACAATAACTTTTGGAATAGAACTGTAAGGCTCACTAAAAGTGACTGTAACTTTAGTATCTCCTGACATTATAATCGCAGTACCAGCTGTATCTTTTCCGACTGTAATTTTTCCTTTAGCAGTTAAGTCACCTTTACTGTTAATACTAAACATTGTAGTAGAAGCGGTTATAACAGACAGTACTACCGAAGAATTATCTGCATCGCCATATAACACAGCCGCCCCACTATTTTGCACCACAAATTTGTCCATACCGTTCTTTTGCAGCTGCAAAATATTGCCGCTGCCTTTTTGGTCAATTATAAATGAATTTGCCGCAGCTACCCCCTGGCTTGATGTTGCGTTCGCGATTTGTCCGTCATTTTCTCCTAAAACAAAAGTATTATTAACCGTCTGATAGCCCGGGTTAATAAATACTAAAACCGTTCCGCCCGTAGGCCCTGAGCTTGCTTGCGGTGAGCTTGTCGAACCCGTCGAAGGGCCGGTTGATGTAGCGTTCGGCTTAAAGTCTTCCAAAGCCTGGCCTAATACATAACCGCTTCTGGTAGCTTTCATACCATAGCCGTTAAATTGGCCGGAAGTAGTTATAAAGTCGCCGACTTTAATTTCGCCGTTTTCGTTGGTAACTTTTACCGGCACGCGGCCGACTAACCCAACCGGCTTTTTAAACGGATTATTGTCGCTTCGCCCCCCTGGGTTATTGCCTATAAACGCGGCCTGGGAAGAAACTATACCTAAAATTTTGGTGTCATAGGCTTTTTGTGACTTCATAATCGCGCTGACTAACGGGGCATCGGCAGCTAAAGTATTTACAGAGGAAGTGGAAACAGGCGTCGATGATGATAACGAGGACAAAATTGTTGTAGTAGAAGAAGTGGTAATTCCAATTTCGCTTAACGCGAGTTTCATGAGTCTTGCATCAGTAGTGGTTGCAATAACTATATCGCCCGGTTCTATGCCCGTGTCGTAAGTGTCAAAATATTCCGCGTAGTCAGCGCCGCTGGCCGAATAAGCGTTTTCCGCAAAGACCGCGCCGTCTCCCCTTACCCTAAAGGCTGCGGTGCCGGCAGATCTGGTGGTTGAAGCAAAAGCGGTTATAAAGTTAAACTTCTGCCAGGTAGTGGAAGTTGCCGTGGTGGTGGCAATACTGGCCTCTATGGTAAGTATGCCGGCGCTGCCCGCGGCTACGGCCGCGGTGCAGCCGCTTGCTTGCCCTACGCACGGATTTGCTGAAGTGTTTCTTATAAGCACGCTTGGGGAGTCGTCGTCTGAAGTTATAACTCTAAGACCGGTGGCAGTGCCGCTTCCGGTTGAAGGACTGCCAACTTCGTCTATGAAAATGTCGGAAATTATGTCAAAGGCGGACATACCGGTAGAAGTTCCAATAGCCAATTTCTTTCCTACCGTGTCTATATTAAAGACTAAGCTACCCGCGCCGTTTTGAATTTGGAAAGCCGTGGTAGATGCTACATTTTGCACCAAGCCTCCGGGCGCGGTAACAGAAAGCAGTGCGGCTCCGCCGGAACTAAATATATTAAGCAAGTTGCCGGTTTGCGCTCCGCCTGCGGTTATGTCCAATCCGGCATTGCCCGAAGCATTGGTTGTGTCTACCACGAATACCGAGGCCGGGGTGGTAGAACCGTCCATTATGTGCACCGCGGTAGAAGAAGAAATATTTTGTACAAACCCGCCAAACGCGGAAACATAAATCATGCTATTTCCGGAAGACGAAGCTATGCGCATTATGTCTGTGGTACCGGCGGTGTTTTGCAAAACAAATTTAGCGACTGGCGTACTGGTACCTATTCCAATATTTCCTCCTTCAGCAATTACAAACCTCGGGGTGTCGCTCAAATTTCCTTCTCCTATTACAAACTGGTTACCATTGCTTCCCCATACGCCCATTGACCATTCTTTGCTTGCCGTACTAATACTAATATATGATTGCGGGTTAACAGAAGTTGTGCTATGTACTTTTAATACCGGGATTCCGTAAGATCCTGAACCGGCTATATGCAAAGCGCTTGCCGGTGTGCTGGTTCCAATCCCCACATTTCCGGCTTGGTTAACCACCAACAAAGAAGCTCCGGTAGAAGAAGTAATATTTAACAAATTACCCGCTACGCCGGCAATGCCCTGAACAAGCAAGGTACTGTCTGGGGTATTGGTATTTATGCCCACAAAACCATTAGTGGCATTTAAATGCATGACATTATTTCTTGTACCATTGGTAATTCTAAAAGTTTCGTATCCCCCGGGAGCGGAAATCATAAAACCTTGATTGAATGTGTCTTGGTTGCCTCGCATATGGACATTCCAAGTATTGCCTGTGCCGCTATCTGTTAAAGCTATTTGCGGCCCAGCATAATTCCCTATGCCACTCTTATAAATTTGGAAAGGGTAAATACTGCTGGTTGTAGTCCCGACAACCACACTGCCGTTAGCCAAAACACTCATAAATTGCTGGCCGGAAGAGGAAGCCACAGTAAACAAAGTTGTGGTTGGTAAAGTAGAAGTACCCATTACAGACAAAGTTGCTATGGGGGAAGAAGTGCCTATGCCGGTAAGGCCTTGGACTATTAGGCCGTTAGTGGGAGCGGCTAGGGTATGGAAATTTGTACCAATAGCTGCATTGCCGTTAACCGCAAAATTAGAGTTA
>CAZAED010000047.1:0-5603 GCA_964484145.1 uncultured Candidatus Saccharibacteria bacterium
ACGATATTTCCTCTTTCTGCCATAAAGGTACGGAAATCATATCTAAAATCATCTAAAATGTCAAAAAACGCTTGTTGACGAAAAACAACAAATCTGATAGAATATTTGAGTTGTATCTGTGCTACTAACAACTCCGACGTTTCAGTCGGAGCCCCGACCTAAAAGCGTCGGGGCTATCAACTATTTACTAACGTACTAAATTTATGTTCGCAATTATTGAAACCGGCGGCAAACAATACCTTGTAAAAAAAGGTACTAAAATCCAAGTTGAAAAACTTGAAGGCGAAGCCGGATCTACCCTAAAATTCGATAAAGTTTTATTTACTTCCACGGGGAGCGATATTTCCTTAGGCAAACCTTTCTTAACTTCTGTTGTAGAAGGTAAAATTGTAAAGCAAGCCAGAGGCGAAAAAATTCGTGTCTTTAAATACCGCGCTAAATCTAAATACCGCAGAACTCAAGGACACAGACAACACTACACAGAAGTAGAAATTACCAAAATATAATTTTAAAACCACCCTATTTGGGTGGTTTTTTATTTTTTATATAAATCAAACAAAACTATTGTGTCAGTTAACTTATCATAAAAACAGTTATTAGAATTTATCTCACCTAGATCAAAACCCTTTAAATGTTTTCTGATCTCATTAAGTCTTATTTCAAATTTTTGTGACTCTTCTACTGATTTGTCAAATTGAAGAGTATTTAAGTAGTTTACCATTTTTGGCAAATCCGACCATTCTGATACATAATAAGAGTAATTGTCATTACTAAAAGCAAAATGAAATTTATTAACACTAACGCCTCTAATGCCTTTTAACTTCTTTGAGGCCTCTTCTGCCGAATTGATTTCCTCATACGCTCTAACTTCTTCGGTTTCAGCGGCAACTTTTTTAACAAAAAATCTTTGTCCGGCAAAACTTACGTCAAAAAACTCAGTTACCTGTCTTGTGGTACCCAAAGAATTATCAGGACCAAAGTTATGCCCTATAAGTTCTGCGCCCGCAAACCTAACACTCAGCCCACCATTTTCAGAAACTGTACCAACCTTCTTATTTCTAACCTCGCGCATCAAACTCAAAAAACGTTGAAATACTTTGGGTTCAGAAGAGACCAGTGATCTAAATTGCTCGGTGTACGCCAAACCTTTATTTCTAACCTTTTTTGCTGCTAGAGATAATTCAGAACCCTCTTGCATTTAATATTCTCTCCTCCCTTCCATAGCTCTCATTAGCGTAATATCATCGGCATATTCTAAATCGCCACCACTAGGAAGCCCTCTAGCTATGCGCGTTATTTTTATTTCCGGTGCGGATTGTTTTAAAATTCGGGAAAGGTGCATTGCTGTGGTCTCTCCTTCTAGACTAGGGTTTGTGGCAATTATTATTTCACTTACTTGCTTATTTGCTGACATGCTTATTCGCTGTATGAGAGAATCTATTTTAAGCTGCTCAGGACCAATGCCTTCAAGTGGGTTTAGCACGCCGCCCAGCACATGAAATACGCCTTTAAACTGACCGCCTTTGTCTATAGCAAGGGCGTCAAGCGGTTCTTCTACTACACAAATAAGCGCTTGGTCGCGGTTTGGATCTGTACATACATCGCACGGGTCTTTTTCCACCATGTTATGGCAAATACTACAAAAAGTCACGCCGTCCTTAAGGTTTAAAATGGCAGATGATAAAAAATTAATATCTATATTATCGCGTTTCAATAAATAAAACGCCAAACGCTGGGCAGATTTGGGGCCAATGCCGGGCAACTTACTAAACTCGTTAATTAATTTTTGAAGGCTGGAAGGTAATTTTGTCATTTATTTGTATTTCACAAACTGCAAATTTCTAATTTACCTAATTATTCTAATTTCTAAATAATGTCTAAAGAGTAATTCCTAATCTCTAAATTCAAGACCTAGATATTCTGACATTAGACATTGGTATTTATTTAGGTCAATTAGAATAATTAGAAATTAGGTTAATTCTAGGGTTGTTCTTCCTGCGGAACACTTGCCATAACCGTCTGAGGAGAAACATCAAAAGTCTTATCTAAATTCTTAAACGAAGTCTTGTCCGCGTCAAAGAATAAATCAACCTGGCCGGTGGGGCCGTTTCTATGTTTCTTTATGTGAATTTCCGCAATGTTAGGGCGGCGACTGTCTTTACCTTTATACATATCTTCACGGTAAATAAACATAACTACGTCCGCATCTTGCTCAATAGAGCCCGATTCACGCAAATCCGAAAGTTGCGGCACTTTGTCCGGACGGTTTTCTACGCCGCGCGATAACTGGGACAATGCGAGCACCGGCACATTTAGTTCGCGCGCTAAAATTTTAAGACTACGGGAAATTTCCGAAACTTCCTGCACGCGGTTTTCCTGGCTGCGTCCTTCCATAAGCTGCAAATAGTCAACCACAATTAAGCCTACATCGTGCTCAGACTGAAGACGCCTGGCCTTAGTTCTAATTTCCATAATGTTACTGCCCGCTGAGTCATCTATATAAATAGGCGCTTCTGAAAGTACACCCATAGCTTCACCAATTTTTTCAAAGTCGTCGTCTTTTAAATGCCCGGTACGAATTTTCCAAAGGTTTACATCACTCTGACTGGAAAGCAAGCGGTCAACAAGTTGGTCTTTGCTCATTTCCAAAGAAAAAATGCCTACGCCTTGTTTTTGGTTTACTGCCACTTGCCGCATTATATCTAGTGCGAGCGATGTCTTACCCATAGAAGGACGAGCAGCTAAAATAATTAAGTCAGATTTCTGAAATCCGCCAAGTAAATTGTCTAAGTCAATGTAGCCGGTAGGCACACCTCTTAATTTTCCTTTCTCGCGGTGTAGTTCGTCTATGCGTTCAAAAGTGGAATGCAAAATAGAAACTATAGGTTGGAAGTTCTGGTGCAAATGCTGCTGCGAAACGCCAAATAATTTTTGCTCAGCTGAGTCTAAAATATCTTCAATTTCACCTTCTTCTTTGTAAGCAAGGGAGGTAATTTCGGAAGCAGATTGTATAAGCCTTCTTAAACTGCCTTTTTTGCGCACAATAAGTGCGTAGTTAACAACGTGGCTGGCAGTAGGCACAGCCGCAACTAACTGGCTTAAGTAAGAAGCTCCGCCGGCTTTTTCAACTAAAGATTTTTCCGAAAGACGGTTTGTGACAGTTAAAACGTCTATTGCCATATTCTTTTCGTACAGTTCAACACAGGCTTGGTAAATCTCACTATGCCTTGGGTCGTAAAAGTCGCCCGGAGTAAGCAAGTCGGCAATTTTAACCAAAGCCTCGCCGTCTAGCATAATACAACCTAAAACCGACATTTCAGCTTCTAAGTTTTGAGGAGGAACAATAGAGGAATCCATAGTGTAGCGTGCCGATTTATCGGCTTTTAGGATAGATTTAATTAAATATGATATTAATTGGTTATTTCATTATACCGAAAATTTCAATAATACAAAACCACTTAAAAAGCCCACATTTTGGGCTTTTTATGAATAACGTGGGGAATAAAAGGGGATTCTAGACTTTATTTCTTTTTCACTTCCTGCCCCTGGCTCGTGTCTTTAACTTCATAGCCCAAAGCAGCTATTTTAAGCCTAAGTTCGTCTGACTTTTGAAAATCTTTCATATCCCTAGCTGCCTGCCGCTCCGCAAGTAATTGCTCAACTTTTTCTGGGATAGGATCATTATTTAAAACTTCCGATGATATACCAAATAAATCTTCAGCTTGACCTAAGCTGGCTTTTTGAGAAAAAACATTAGCAACTGCGTCTGGCACAGAAAGATCATTATTTACAGCTTCTTCTGAAGGCTTAATATTAAAATTATCATTTTTATTTTGACCTGAGCGCTCAAGCGCTGCTTTCGATGCATTTAAGGACTCAAAGGTAAAATTTTGTTGTGCTCTATAATTGGTATTAAAGAATAAAAACCGAAAATCCATTCCATTAAAACCTTTCTCAAAAATATCTTTGAGAGTATAAAAATTTCCCAAACTCTTAGACATTTTCTTACCATCTACCAACAAATGTTCCGAGTGCAGCCAATGGTGCACAAAGTTGCCTTTGCCAACCAAAGCTTGGCTTTGGGCAATTTCGTTAGTATGGTGAGGGAATACTAAATCTACGCCGCCGGTATGGATGTCGGTCGGCTCGCCGTTAAACGCAGCGTGATTTATAACTGAACATTCAATATGCCAGCCCGGACGGCCTTTTCCTAATTCTGGATGTTCCCAAAATATATTTCCATCGCTTTCGGCATTATGCGCCTTCCAAAGGGCAAAGTCGCTTAGGTTGTCTTTTTCGTATTCATCTACCGCCACACGCGCGCCGACTTTTTTACCTTCTATGAATTTTTCGCCAACTAATTGGCCATAATCGCCAAAATCTTTCTGATACTTTTCAATACTAAAATAAGTGCTACCGTCTTCGGCTTTATAGGCGTAGCCTTTTTGTAAAAGCAACAAAATAAATTCCTGGATTTCCGGCATTTTGTCGGTCACGCGAATGAATTCTATTTCATCTACCATAACGTTTACTTCTTTTAAATCATTTACAAAAGCCAGGCGATACTCTTCGGTAAATTTAAACAACTCTTTTACCCCGGCGTCTTTGCCAAATTTTTCAATAGTACCCTTTATGGTTTTATCGTCAATATCTGTTAAATTCATAACCCAACGCGGTTCGTACCCGTCGTATTTAAGCGTTCTATACAGCAAATCTGCAACAATAAAGCTGCGCAAATTACCTATGTGCGCATAGTTATATATAGTAGGCCCACAGGAATACATATTTAACCTTCTTCCTTCGGGCTTTTTTATTTCTTCAATTTTCCTAGTTAAAGTATTGTAAAGTTTTAGCATAAAGGCATATTAGCTTTAAACCGATTTCTTAGTCAACTTAATTCAGAGACTGTTTCTCTTAGTTCACGGCCGTGAACTAAGAGAAACTAAATTTCTTTTTTAAATCTGTATCATTATCCATTTCCTCAACCTTTAATATTCTCACATAATTATTTAAACCGGTTTCAGCTAAATATTGTAGGGCTGCTTTATTTAAGGAGTAGGGGCTTACAAAAACACTGGCTTGCAACTTAACAAAGTTATTTCTTTTCAATAAAAAACGAAATTGATCGCGCTTGTGTCTGGAATCCTCCGGAATGTCAAAAATTAAAACTCGCCACTTGCCATCCCATTTTGCCTGCTTTTTTACATCTGCGGTTTGAAGTAATTTTTCTAGCTGGCCTTTCTCCGTAAGCTCAATAAATTTGGCGCTGTTCTGTTCTACTACCTTTAGATACCCTTGGCGCTTCATTTTCCATATCACTTGCTGATATCGCCTATATTCTAATTCCTTTTTTCTTTTCCTTTTTATAAAGTCATAGGGACTTTCCAAAGGTATTACTGGCAAATCTAAATCAAGAGCTTCAAAGATTAGACTAAAAAATGTTCCGTAACGGCGAGACATATACGAGGGTTATATTACTACTTTTATGTTTCTCTTCATTCACGGCCGTATAAGAAGAGAAACTTTTTAGATTATAGCTTCTAAGTGTCCTTTGCGCAATTTTTTTAAAGATGGCCATAAAGACGCAAAACAAAAATTTTTGT
>CAZAED010000048.1:0-5299 GCA_964484145.1 uncultured Candidatus Saccharibacteria bacterium
GATCGTGACATAATTTAGATAATTAGTGAGTTAGAGAATTGGAGAATTAGTTTTTTGTCTTGCTAACTCTCTACTTCTCTAATTTTCTATTTCGCTGCTTATTTCCCTCTTCTCTGAACAATAAACTTATTAGAATATTTCTTTCTGTCTCTGGTCTTAACGCCAAGCGCGTGCTTACCCCAAGGAGTCTTTGGATACTTCATACCAATTGGGTTATGACCTTCACCACCACCGTGAGGGTGATCTACCGGGTTCATAACTTTTCCTCTAACAGTCGGTCTCCAGCCCATATGCCTCATTCTACCAGCTTTTCCAATTCGTACATTCATCCATTCTAAGTTAGACAATTGGCCAATACTCGCTAAACATTCCTGTTTTACTTTACGAATTTCGCCTGAAGGCATTTTAAGCAATGCGTGTCCGCTGTCTATAGTCTGTAAAGTGGCATATGCACCCGCGCTTCTGGCAATTTTTCCGCCTTGGCCTGGAATTAACTCTATGTCGTGCACAAATGCGCCAACGGGAATATTTGCCAAAGCCATTCTGTTACCAGGAGCTACTTCAACTTTGTCATCATACATGACTACCTGGCCAACTTTCAAGCCTTCTGGAGCTATCATATAGCGCTTGCTGCCGTCACTGTAAGACAAGAGTGAAATAAATGCTGTTCTAGTTGGATCGTATTCTAAAGTTAATACCTTTGCCGGAACACCTTTTTTATCAGCTCTTGAAAAATCTACAAGCCTAACTTTCTTTCTAGCGCCGCCACCCTGATGTCTGACTGTAATTTTTCCGCTATTATTTCTACCGCCGTGTTTGCGAGTGCCTGAAATAAGCCCTTTAGGAGTTTTGTGGGTTTTACGCAAAACCGAATAGTCGGTCACACTGTGTTTGCGACGTCCGGCAGATGTTGGTTTGTAAATCTTTATAGCCATAAATTAGTTGGTAGTTGGTAGTTGGTAGTTGGTAGCAAGACTTTGTTTGGCTACTTACTACCTACTACTCACTACATTGCTGAAAATTATTTCGTTTCCGGATTCTCAATACTTTCTCCCTTTTTTAGGGTCACAATAGCTTTTTTAAATCCACTTCTCTCACCCTGGAATCTTCCAAATGTTACTGCCTTAGACTTGTTCCGAATAATGTTTACTTGCGTTACATGAACTTTATAGTCTTTTTCTACCGCTTTTTTAACTTGAACTTTATTCGCTTTACCGTTAACTAAAAAAATATATTTACCTATTTGGGCTAACTTTGCAGCCTTTTCAGAAATTCTTGGTTGTATAATAGAAAAATTTTGAGCAACTACTGAAATAGGATTTGCGACCACATCAGAAACAACCGATGTTTTAACATCGCTCTTGTCCTCAGAAGCTTTAGCGAAGGAGGACTTCTTTTCTGCTTTTTCAGTTTTATTCTTAAATAGGGCCATAAATTAGTGGGTAGTTGGTAGTGGGTAGTTGATAGCCAAACGTTGCTTGGCTACTTACTACCTACTACTCGCTATTTGCTAGATTTCAAATACGTTTTCTCAATAGTCGCTAACGAGTCTTTAAGCATTATAATGCTGTTTGCGCGTATTACTTCGTGTAAGTTTAAGCTGTTTGCCATAATGGAAGTAACTTGAGGTACATTTCTGGAAGTTCTTACTAAATTCTTGTCATTCGGTATTACAAACAGTTGCTTTTTACCTAAATCCATTTGCTTTTTAAAGCCGTTTATAATTTTAACAAATTCTTTGGTCTTAACGTTTTCTAGCTTAATGCCGTCTATTACAAATAGTTTGTTGTCTGAAGCCTTATCGGACAGACTCATAAACAAAGCTTGTCTAGCAGATTTCTTGTTAAGCTTTAAAGTCCAGTTACGGTTAGCTCTCGGACCAAAAGTCACACCACCGTGTCTCCAAATAGGACTTCTTGTAGAGCCAGCTCTAGCTCGTCCAGTACCTTTTTGCTTCCAAGGTTTTTTTCCTCCGCCACTTACTTCGCCGCGAGTTTTAGTGCTGCTGGTGCCCTGGCGTGCGTTAGACAAATAAACTCTTACCGCTTCAGCCAATAAATGCTGATTCGGCTTAACTTCAAAAATCTTTGAGTTTAACTCAACGTCGCCGACTACTTCTGCGTTCTGATTGTAAAGCTTAGTCTTCATACGAGTGTGGTAGTTGGTAGTGAGTAGTTGATAGCCAAACATCTCTGGCTACTTACTACCTACTACTTACTACATTACTTCTTCTTCGCCTCTTTAATTTCTTCAATTCTAACTATTGGCTTAACTTTGCCGGTGCTAACTATTTTGACAATTGCATTCCTGTGTCCTGGTACTGAACCTTTAAGAGCAATTAAGTTTTTTTCCGCGTCTACAAATACAACTTGTAAATTCTTAGCAGTAACTCGGTCAACACCCATATGACCAGCCATTTTCATACCTTTTCTTACGTGCTGTGGCCAGCGTTGTCCAATACTTCCAGGAACACGCTGTTTGTTGTGGCCGTGACTAGCTGGAAAACCAGAAAAATTATGCCGCTTCATAACACCTTGAAAACCACGGCCCTTAGAAGTTCCAACTACGTCTACAATTTCACCCAATGCAAAACCAGAAACGTCTAGTTTCTGTCCGCGCGTGTAATTTTCAATATCTTTTACTTTAAATTCAGTAATCTCTGAAAAAGTTTCCAAATCTTTCAAATGGCCTTTTAAAGCTTTGGAAAGTCTTTTAGTTTTGCCCATTCCTACCTGCACTGCATTGTATTTGTCTTTACCAGCCGCTGTTTTTACAAAAGTTACAGTATTTGGCTCAGCCTTAACAACCGTTACTGGAATAACGGTTCCGGTCACAGTTTCAAAGTACTGAGACATATTTACTTTGCGGCCTACAATAAAATTCATATTTGTTAAACAAAAAACGGGTTTTCACCCGCATAAACTAAGAGCTTTTACAAAGCTTTTAAGTTATGTTGGTGAATCGTTTTCTAATGCCTTGACCAACTTTGGTTTGGGACAAAAGAACTAAATCACACTTTAATTTAACTCATTTTAATTTCCACGTCTACACCTGCCGGTAAATTCAAATTTGTAAGGGAATCTATGGTTTTAGGAGTTGCGGAAAGAATATCTATTAAACGCTTGTGGACACGCATTTCAAACTGTTCGCGACTATTTTTGTGTACAAAAGTACTTCTAAGTACTGTGTATCTGGTCTTTTCAGTAGGTAAAGGAACCGGACCCATTATTGAAGCCCCAGTGCGTTTAGCAGCATCTATAATTTGCTTAACGCTCTGGTCAATAAGCTTATGGTCGTAAGCTCGTATCTTTATGCGGATTTTCGGCACTGCGGCCACGTCTTTCTGCATTGTATGAAAATTAACTGAAAATAATGAAGTTGTTAAAAATAACGCTACTAAAACTAACTCTAGAATTAACCAGAGTTTCCGCAAGATTTCAGGCCTGATTTTCAGGGCATTTCCGCGGTGTTTTACTAACTTGCAATAGTTTAAAGCATCTTTAATATTTTGTCAACTGTTTTTATACCACATTGACAAAATATTAAAGATATGTTATAAAATATAACTCTCAACTACAACCCTTTCCTATAATTTATAGGATGTTTTCCGCGGATTTGTAAGTCATGGAATCCGAGGTTCTGTAATATACATAAGTTCTTTTATTTACTCTATGTATTTTAAATTTATATTTTTTCGCAACTTCCATAAAATTGTCCGGGTAGTGCGGAGTAGTAATTTTGTTAAAGCCGCCAACTTTTAAGGCTTTTTTGGTTTTTACAAACATTGTTGCAGCATGAAAAATTACCGGGTGATCTACATGCAAAAATTTACCTTCATTAAATGCATCGGGTACCATCTTACTGCCAATAGTTTTAAAGCCATTAAAAAACATATCTATTTTCGGATACTTCTGTATAAGCCTAAATCGGCTAGACAAATGTTCTTTTAAAAATACATCGTCACTGTCTAGAAAACTAGTATAAAGGCCTTTGGCTTTTCTTAAGCCAAATTGCCTTGCGTTCCCAAGCCCTTTATGGGCCAATTTAAAATAACGTGTTTTAATCAAACTACTTTTTTTGTACTCCTCTACGACTTTTCGAGTTTGGTCTGTACTGCCGTCGTCTATAACAATAAGTTCAAAATTTTTCAATGTTTGTACTTCCAAGGACCTCAAAGCTCTGGGTAACAAATGAGCCCGATTGTAAGTACAAACAACTATAGAAAAAAATGGTTCGTGCATATTGTTATTATAACAAAACTCCCCTGCCCTTTCGGGCAGAGGAGTTTTTTTCTTACTAGCTTATTTCAATATTTTAGTAACAACGCCAGCGCCTACGGTCTTACCACCTTCACGAATAGCGAATTTACCTTTTTCTTCTAACGCTACCGGGGTAATAAGTTTAATAGTCACTTTTACGGTGTCGCCAGGCATAACCATTTCTTGGCCTTCCGGTAAAGTAACTTCACCAGTCACGTCAGTTGTACGTACGTAGAACTGAGGTTTGTAGCCCTTAAAGAACGGAGTATGACGGCCGCCTTCTTCTTTAGTCAAAACGTAAATTTCAGCTTCAAATTCAGTATGAGGAGTAATAGAGCCCGGCTTGGCTAAAACCTGACCGCGTTCTACTTCTTCTTTTTTGGTACCGCGAAGGAGTACACCTGCGTTGTCGCCAGCCATACCGCTGTCTAACTGTTTGTTGAACATTTCAATACCAGTTACAACGGTTTTGGTAGTAGGTCTTATACCTACAATTTCAATTTCTTCGTTTATGTTAATCTGACCACGTTCAATTCTACCTGTAACTACAGTACCGCGGCCTTCAATAGAGAAAATATCTTCAATAGGCATTAAGAACGGCTTAGAAGTTTCGCGAACTGGGTCTGGAATGTAAGTGTCGAGTGCAGCAACCAACTTGTTAATAGCCGGCTCGCCCAAGTCGCTAGTGTCGCCTTCCAAAGCTTTAAGCGCACTTCCTCTTATAATTGGAGTGTCTTTGCCTGGGAATTCGTACTTAGTCAATAAATCCCTTATTTCTTCTTCAACTAAGTCTAAAAGTTCTGCGTCTTGTACCATGTCGCACTTGTTCATAAACACAACTATGTAAGGCACACCTACTTGGCGAGCTAACAAAATGTGTTCACGAGTTTGAGGCATAGGGCCGTCTACAGCGGACACAACCAAAATTGCGCCGTCCATTTGAGCGGCACCGGTGATCATGTTCTTAATGTAGTCAGCGTGACCAGGACAGTCTACGTGAGCGTAGTGTCTGTTAGCGCTTTGGTATTCTACGTGAGCGG
>CAZAED010000049.1:0-4665 GCA_964484145.1 uncultured Candidatus Saccharibacteria bacterium
GACCCTTCGGGCATAGCCACATACAGCCAAGCCGGCGCAAAATACGGCCTCGGCTTTTTATGGCTGGCGGCTTTTACGTTTCCGCTTATGGCTATGGTACAAGAAATGTGCGCGCGCATAGGCCTTGTTACCGGCCGGGGCTTAGCGGGCAACATAAAACGTCATTTTCCCGGCGGAGTTTTATATTTATGCGCTATGGCGCTGTTTTTTGCCAATACTTTTAATATAGGCGCGGACCTTGGGGCCATGGCCGAGGCTTTACGGCTCTTATACCCAAGCCTTAGTTTTGGCTACATAATAGCTGGCTTTGCGGCTTTAAGCCTACTGCTCCAAATTTATTTACCTTACTCCGCTTACGCAAAATATTTAAAATGGCTGGCTTTGGTTTTATTTGCCTATATTTTTTCCGCTCTTTCTATAGAATTTAGCCTTAAGGAAGTTTTACGTTCGGCTATTATTCCAAATTTTCCTTTAAACCGCGACAGTTTAATTTTAATATGCGGAATTTTAGGCACAACTATTTCCCCTTACCTATTTTTCTGGCAAAGTTCCCAAGAAGTAGAAGAGGAGATTTTAGCCGGCAAAACCACTATACAATTACGCAAAAGCATTACCGAACAGCACGAAATAAAAAGAATGCGTACAGACGTTTGGAGCGGTATGTTCTTTTCTAACCTAATAATGTTTTTTATAATTATGACTTGCGGACTGGTTTTAAACAAAAGCGGAGTTACCGACATTCAAACTGCAGGCCAGGCAGCTAAAGCCTTAGAGCCACTTGCCGGCAAATATACATTTTTGCTTTTTACAGTTGGAATAATCGGTACTGGTCTTTTAGCGGTGCCTGTATTAGCCGGCTCCGCAGCTTACGCGCTTTCCGAGGCGCGCGGCTGGAGACAAGGTCTTTATAGGAAATATAAAGGCGCCCGCAAATTCTATAAAGCTATAATTGTTAGCATGCTGCTTGGCGCAAGCTTAAATTTTATAGGCATTAGCCCCATAAAAGCTTTAATATATTCGGCTGTTTTAAACGGCCTAGTTGCGCCATTTGTCTTAGTAATGATAGTTAAAATAAGCTCAGACAAAAAAATAATGGGGACTTGGGTAAACAAAACCAGCACAACTTTCATTGGCTGGATAGTTTGCATAATTATGATTTTAGCCGGCACAGCAGCCCTTGCCGCAATGATGATAAGATAAAAAAATATTCTAATTGTTCTAATTAACCTAAGTGCCCTAAATAATGAGTAATAACCAATGTCTAATGTTAAAAACTTTTTCATTTAACCATTGGACATTGGGATTTTTTTAGAATAATTAGAAAAATTAGGTCAATTAGAATAATTCTATACGGCTTTGACAAAAATCTCATAATAGGCTAAAATATTGAAACAATAAATAAAAAATTGTGATTCCAAGAACCAGATTAAACCACCAAATAACCGCGCCGGAAGTCCGCGTGGTTAATGAAGAAGGCGACCAAATTGGCGTAATGAAGACAGGCCAAGCGCTAGAACTTGCCCGCGAAAACGGGCTGGATTTAGTCGAAATCGCGCCCATGGCCAAACCGCCTGTGGTTAAAATTATAGATTTTGCTAAATTTAAATACCAGCAAAAAAAGGCTTTAACCCAGGCTAAAAAGAACGCTACCAAAACTCAGGTTAAGACTTTATGGCTAACTATGCGTATTGGCGAGCACGACATGCAAATTAAGGCCAAGAAGGTAGACGAGTTTTTAGCTGATGGCGATATGGTTAGAATAGAGCTTAGAATGCGCGGGCGTGAACAGGCTTTTCCGGACATTGCCAGAACAAATTTTGAAAAATTTTTAAAGCTAATTACCGCGCCGCATAAAATAGAAGTCCCTGTAAAACGCCTTGGCGGCACATTTGCACTAACAATCTCACCAAGCAAGTAAGAATGAACAAGATTTAAAAGAATTAAAAGAATGACAAGATTTTATGACATTCATGTCAATCTTGGTCAATCATGTCAATCATTTAAATAAATTTCTATGCCTAAAGTCAAAACCCACAAAGGAACTAGCAAAAGAATTAAAGTAAGCCGCCGTGGCAAACTTCTTGCCAGAGCAACCGGCCAGAACCACTTTAATTCCAGAGAATCCAGCAAAACCACGACCAACAAAAGACGTGATTTAGTTTTGCATAAAGTAAATAACAAGTTAAAAGCATTAATTCCATACAAGTAATACGGAATTACAGATAATACAGATCATAAGATCCGTAATATCTGTAAAATCTGTACTTCTGTACATTTATGACCAGAATCAAACGCGGCGTAACAGCCAGCAAACGAAGAAAATATGTTTTAAAAAGAGCCAAGGGGTTCATGAACCGCCGCTCAACCAACTTTAGGCAGGCCAGCGAAGCCTTAATTAAGGCTGACAGTTATGCTTATCGCGACAGACGCAACAAAAAGCGCGACATGCGCGCTGTCTGGCTTGTACGCTTAGGCGCAGCTTTGCGCGAAAATGGCACCACCTGGAGCAAATTTGCCGGCACATTAAAAAAGCAAAATATTACAGTAAACCGCAAAATGCTTTCTGAAATGGCCGTCCAATACCCGGAAGTATTCGACAAAATGGTTGCTTCAGTTAAATAAATATTACAATTTTAAAACCCCCGATGCTAAACATCGGGGGTTTTTAGTTTCTGTAGTTTACTGTAATCCTGTAGTTTTACTTCGCAGGGGCGCCAGTCGGGTTAGCTTTGTAGTCTTTTATAGCTTTTACTACGCTGCCCTCTTCCTTTAAGTCTTCATAGAACAAAATTTGGGCTCGTGAAATATGCATTACATCTTTCGGACCATGTAATTCATTACCTAGTTTAACTAAAGAAATTTGAGGCTGTTGTGCTTGCTCCTGACCGGCTGGTGCCTGGCCTTGTGCCGGAGTGCCTTGTAACGGCGGCTGAACAACCTGTAAATAGTAAATATCGGAAGCGGTTACATAGTCATTGTCCATTCCGGTAATTTTACCAAAGTAAACCTGGCCGTTTGTTAAGAAAATGGCCTGGTAATCGGCAGAATTAGTCATGGAAAGACCCTTAACTTGAGAAGATTTAGCGCCAAATAACTTGTCTCTAAACAAAACACCAACAACTAACAATACTACCACGACAACTGCTAAAATTACCCATGGCATTTTTGAAGGTTTACCAGAAGCAGCAACTTCTTGGTAAACTGGTTGTGACATTGCAGGAGCAGTTTGAGGTCTTGAAACTCTTATTTCATCTGACATAAATTTATATTTTTCTATTTAATTGCATTAATTTATAGGCAATTAAAATAATGTTTAATTATTGTTATTAGTTATTTTCTTATTACTTAACCAACTATTTCTAACACCTTAAAACTAATAACTGAAAAACATTTGGTCTATATATAACTAAACGAGGTTTAACATTTTTAAGATACTTAATAGATTTTTCTAAAGCGTAAAAAGCTATTAAAATCCCTAAAATTACAACGGTTTCCGTTGCGTCTGCGTGTTTTTGCTGAGACTTTGCAAGACTTTGTTTTTCAAAAAAATTATTTTTGGTTACAACTTTTACAACCGGTAAAACTTGGGCTGCGGCAAATGTAATAGCCTCAGAAAATGGCAAGCTTTCGCCTAATGAAAGCTTAAAACAGCTGGCGGGCTGATTTAAATTTAATTCGGAAGACCCTTGCAAAAAGTTATTTTGTGCCACTGGATTAAGCAAACAATCACTCAAAATTATTGGCTTGACCTGACTAACTGTAATTTGCTGTGCATTAGAATTAGCATAAACAACTTTAATTGTTGCAAAAGTGCTAGTCAGACTGGTTTTTGTTTTAGTGTTTGTATTATAAGGACTACTAAAAATACCCGCAGGAGCAGTAAGTGCGAAAATAGTTAATAAACTAAAAATTTTGTTTGTTATTTTATTCATTTTTAACCTAAAAACCTGAACAATATCTATAAAAATTATAGCACACAAAATTTTTCAAACTGTGGAGAAGTGCTATAATAATTGAGTAATCTTTGAAATTTATAAAATAATTTTATTTCAACATAAATGTGTTTTTATGGCAAGAAAATTTAATCAAAAAACCTTAGAAATTCTGGAGACATTGAATAATTCCCGCAAAACCATTTCTTCTAAGGAATTATTTAAAATTCACGGCTTAGGCATGCCTTATAAGGACTTTTATAATCTGCTTTTTAGGCTTTCAGACCTTGGCCTAGCAAAAAAAGAAAAAATCCCAGGCGGGCTTAATGTTACCATTACCAAAGACGGTGAAAAACTGTTCATGCGGCACAGGCCTTCCAAAGACGGTGTTTGGAAAATTGTTATTTTTGACATACCAGAAAAACAAAAAAGGGTTAGGCAAATTTTAAGGGCAAAACTCACAGCTCTGCATTTTAAAAAATGGCAAAATAGTATTTGGATATCTCCCTATGCTCTAGACGAAGAAATTGAAGAAGAAATGAAAATGCTGGCTGACAAATTTTTTGTCAGGCTAATAAAAGTTAAAGAAATTAATAAAACTACTGATTTAGAAAAACTCTTCCCACTCTAGGGAAGAGTTTTTCTTACATCTTACATCTTACATCTTAAATTCTCCCCTACTCCACCACCCTCATCTCCACATTAGTTCCCATAGGCAGGAGTTTATCAGCGG
>CAZAED010000050.1:0-4239 GCA_964484145.1 uncultured Candidatus Saccharibacteria bacterium
ATCCTTCTTTTTCTTATGCATCATCTACCTTTGTAAACTACTCTTATGCTTCTTCCACCTTCCCTTCATTTACTTATGCTTCTTCAGCTTTTGCTACAACCTGGAACTTAAGAGCCGGCTCTAATGTTACTATTACTACTTCAACCCCTGGACAGATAACCATAGCTTCAACTGATACCGGACTTACCACCATAGGTTCAGGCAATACCGGGTTCTCTGCTATTTGGAATGGAACTAATACTTTAAGCCAGGGGATTATCCGCGACAACGGCACAGTGGCCGGTATTAACGCTACTTCTTCCACAGTTTCCTTTAACCTCCAAGGCTCAGGTACTTTAGATCCTTTCAACGTAAGTTCTTCCAGCGGTACAAGCATATTTAACATTAAGTCTAACCTTAGAGTTGGCATAGCTTCTACTACTCCTAACGCTATGTTTGTGGTACAGGGGACTAATGCTGCAGGCAATACCACCACTCCGATATTTGTTGTTGCTTCTTCTACCGGTCAGCAGTTAATGACTGTAACCCAGGCAGGGAATGTAGGCATAGGCACCAGCACACCAAGTTTAGGAAAAGTTGTACTGCAGGATTCGGGAACTTCTGTAGGAAGTTCAGATCCAGCTATGACTTTGTATGTTCATAATGTAAACGGTTCTCCAACACTTGCCTTCAAAAAACCAACCGGCGCAGCCGGAGCACAAGAATATAGAATCGGCTTAGTAGGAAACGGTAATAATCAATTAGCATTTTATGATACAACAAATAACAGATATCCATTAATTTTGACTCCACAAACCACAGTAGGTATTGGTACCACAATTCCGACGGCAATTTTAGCGGTACAGGGCAATACCGTATCTGCCAACCAAGCGCTTGATTTATTTAGAGTAGCTACATCTACTGGCAGTATTTATTTGAATGTTACTTCTGGAGGTAATGTAGGTATTGGCACCACTACCCCAGTAGCCAGACTTAACGTAACCGCAAGCGGTACCACAACTCCTTTTGTAATAAGTTCCTCTTCCGGTACAACCCTGCTTTCTGTTGACTATTTAGGCAGCTTAAACTTAGCCACCCTTACCGCATCAAGTTTGGTTATGAGTGACATTAACAAAAATTTACAATCTGTAACTCTTGGTTCTGGTTTATCTATAAGTGGAT
The DNA here is from genome assembly GCA_964484145.1 of uncultured Candidatus Saccharibacteria bacterium. Taxonomy (GTDB): domain Bacteria; phylum Patescibacteriota; class Doudnabacteria; order UBA920; family UBA920; genus JAEUSF01. The sequence continues at coordinate 1,162 of CAZAED010000050.1, forward strand.
CTACATTAAACACCACTCAAGTTGGCGGAGCCTGGACTCTAGGCTCCGGCCTTATTTACAACGCCACTTCTACAGACTTAGTCGGCATAGGCACCATTACTCCTACTACTACTTTATTTGTACAAGGAAAGGGCGGTACTAACCCATTTGCTATTTCATCATCAACCGGAACACAGCTATTAACTGTAACTCAGGAGGGAAGATTAGGTATAGGAACCGAGACCCCGGCTTCTAAATTGCACGTTAGCGCAGACGCAAACGCTACCGGCGAGGCTTGGAATAATTTGCAAGTTTGGATAACCGGTGAGACAAACCCGAATATGCGGCTTGCTTTGGGATATGATACGACTAACAATAACGGAATTATACAATCCGGTCTAAGCGGCAGCGGCTGGACAGATTTGGCTTTAAATCCGTTTGGTAATTATGTCGGCATAGGCACTACCACTCCGGCAGGCCCTTTGGAAGTTGTTGACTTAACCCAGAATGGACCGGTTGGTCTTAGAGTCAGTAACCGGGGTACAGCCAGAATACAAATTAACAACACCTCCCCAAGCGGCGGCGGCTTATGGCAATTGGTAAACGGAGTTCAGAGCAATAACGACTTAGCCTTTATGGCCGGAGCCAATGGAGGAGTTGGTAATTTTGGAACAACTATTTTGTACTTAAATACCAGCGGCAGAGTTGGGGTTAACACTTCCACGCCTTTAGCTACCTTGTTTGTGCAAGGCACTTCCACCACTGCCAATGCCTTGATTGTGGCTTCCTCCACCGGCAGTACACTCTTTGCTATTGGTCCCAACGGTTCCACTACTTTGTCTTCCTTAGCTTCTGCCGGATGTGTGGCAGCTACTGCTAGCGGTGATTTGTACATAACTTCCTGCGCTGCCGGTTCACTCTCAGGCTCTGGTACCAACGGCCAGGTAGCTTACTATACCGGCGCTTCTACCTTAGCTTCTGCCGCTGCACTTCTTAACAACGGTACAGTCGTTGGTATTAACGCCACTTCTTCCACCATTAGCCTTAATGTTCAAGGCAGCGGTACTTTAGATCCGTTTAACGTAAGTTCTTCTTCTGGAGCATCATTATTAGTAGTCAAAGAAACTGGAAGAATTGGAATTAATACCACAACTCCTTTAGGACTCTTGACCATTGCCGGAACAGCCGGCTCTACTGTGACCCCATTAATTATTGCTTCTTCTTCGGGGCATACTTTGCTTAGCGTTTCAAGTACAGGAGCTGTAACAGTAGGCGGCGCTGCCGCTGGACAAACCGGGAACTTAGCGATAAGAGGAAATGAATCGGGCTCGAGCGGTATGGGTATTTCCATTACCAACAGTAATACAGGAAATTTATTTGCTGGAGCAGCCAGAATAAGTTTAAATGAAAAAACAGCTGATACTAATATGTATATGGGTTTAGGTTATTATAACGGAGGCGATGGCGCTGCCGCTCGTTTTAATATAGGAAATACTAATATTGGAAGTTATTTTGTTATAAATACATCTAACTCCGGTACGGGTATAGGACAAAATAATGATGCTCCTTTTGGTACTTTGTTGGTAAAAAACGGGGGAGCGTCTGCTGTCACAACAATGTACATTCAAGCTGGTTCAGGCCAAGGGAGTAATAATTTACTTTCTTTACAGTCTAATGCCGCAGCCGGCAGCGCAGGTAACACATTAAGCGTATTTAATTCAAGCGGTTTCTTAGGCGTGGGCACTTCTACCCCAGTCTCGCAAATTCAAGTTGTTGGCAACATAGAACTTGGCTCTAAAGGTTCAACCACAGCTTCTGGAATTATATTTAACACCGGTTCCACTACTAACCAAACTACAGTAAGAATATTAGCTACTACTTCTTTGGCTTCCAGCTATACTTTAACTTTACCAACTACCACTCCTTCCGCCGGACAAGTCTTAGGTTCTACTGTTAATGGAGAGTTATTCTGGACAACAGCTTCCGGAGGTAGTGTAGACGGAACCGGAGCTGCCGGGCTTGTAGCCAGGTGGAGCGACGCAGACACTTTAACTACCGGTCTATTAATAGACAACGGCACAGTAGCCGGTGTTAACGCCACTTCCTCTACCGTATCCTTTAACTTACAGGGCAGCGGCGTACTTGATCCGTTTAACGTAAGTTCTTCTTCCGGAGCATCTTTATTAGTAGTTAAAGAATCCGGTAAGGTGGGGATAGGGACAACTACGCCTAATGCAATTTTACATATTCATCAGGATGCGTCTTCTACTTTAAGCTCCACTTTATATACCGTAGCTTCTACTACCCCGGTGTTGCAATTAGGACAACTTCCTTTGTCTTCGCCTGCGGCTACCGGCACTTATTTTGCCATTAACGCCCAAAATGGCTTTAGGGGTAATTTGATTGATTTGCAAAATAACGGCAGAAGTCAATTTAAAGTTACTCAATTTTCTGGCTCAGACGGTACCGTAGAAGCTCTGGTAGGAATTAACTTGGAGACAAACGCACCCGCTGCCAGTTTAGACGTGCATCAGTGGAATCCTACAGGAGGCAGTTTAAGACCCTCTTTTATTGCAAGAAGTTATTTAGGTCTTTCGCTTATACAGGCAAGCGATGGATCCGGAACCGCGGGGGTTGGTATTGGTTACGGAATTGCTCCCTCTACAGCTACCGCTTTACATGTAGGCCATGGCGGAAGCAGCGCGAGTAAAATTTTAAACGTTGTTAACACAAGCAGTAACCAGGTTTCGGCTGTCCTGCTAACTTTGGCTGCGGGTAGTACCGGACAGACAGGAGACTATTTACAAGTAAATAATTCCGCAGGCAGCACCTTAACTAGAATAACCAGTACCGGGGCAATTAGCATAGGCTCCAGCACTCCTGTTGCCAGACTTACGGTAATGGGCACTTCCACTTTACCTACTTCTACTTTGTTTACAGTTGCTTCATCATCTGGCACTCAATATTTAACAATTACTGCGGAAGGGAATGTAGGAATTGGCACTACAACTCCAGACCAAGCTTTGGTAGTTGGAGGTAACATTTCCATTAGAAACGATTCGACATACCCAACAGCTGCCGGTATAGACATAAGCAACT
>CAZAED010000051.1:0-2950 GCA_964484145.1 uncultured Candidatus Saccharibacteria bacterium
TGGAAGTAATAATAGAGCTCATTTGGAGGGCGGGTTTTAGGTCTAATTTTTCACGCGGTGATAAATTAATTCCATAAAGCCCCAAACCTAAGCGGGAGACATTAGCATCTATATTTTGTGAAAAATATGTTCCCGCTGTATTAGACAAATGAAAATATGTTATTTTTGGAAATTCTTTTTTAAATTTTAAAACCAACTCATTCCAAACTTGAATTTGTTTATTTATAAAATCTACTCTTTCGCCGTCCGCGTCCGCCAAATGACTACAAACGCCTTCTAAAACTAAATGCTGATTTTTTTTAATTAAATTAATTGCTTCATCAACTTCTTCCAACAAAATTCCCTGCCTATGCATACCAGTATCTACCTTGAGATGAATACTTATAGGCCGCGATGCTTTTGCTGACAAATTTTTTAAAATTTCCAAATCAATAATTCCGTAAGAAACATTTGTTAGCTTTGTTTCTAAAATTTCACTTTGCCTAACAAACCCTAAAACCAAAATTTTTGTTTTTATAAACGCTCTACGCAAAACCAAAGCTTCGTAGAACGAGTCCACCATAAAAAATGGCACGTTCTGGTCGTCCAAAATTTCTGCGACCTCTACCAACCCATGCCCATAGGCATTGCATTTTAAGACCGGTGCAAACTGAAATTTAGAATAAGCCTTTTGAAAAGTTTTTAAATTATGCAAAATCGCCTCTTTAGAAATTCTAATTTCTATAAGAGGCTCATACTTAACCCTTGGCTGTATTATCTTTTGTATTAAATTCTTCATTCTTAATTCCTAATTCTATACGTACTGGTCTCCCCAATCATTCTGAAAAACCACCACATCGCCCGGTTTTAAAATTGTCGATAAAGATGCGTGCGCTGCTTGCGCGGTTTCAAACCATAAAATGGTTGGCAGTTGGTAGTTGGTAGTTGGTAGTTTCGATTTTATTCCTTCTTCAATATACCCCGTTACACTGTTTTTTATAAGCACCACAACATCTGCAACCTCTGCCAACTCTTTCCCAATCTGACGATGAATGGCTTCTGATGCTTTTCCCATTTCCACCAAACCCGGAGTTATAAAAACTTTTCTACGGTCTGTAAACAGAGAGAGTACTTTTATAGCTTCTCTCACACCGTCCGGATTACCGTTATACGCGTCGTCTATTATTAATATATTTCCGGTCGACCGAATTGGCTGTAGCCTATGCTCAACTGGCTTAATATTTTTTATGCCAACAATAATTTCTTGGTTATTCATTCCCAAACTCTTTGCAATCTTAACCGCCGCATCCACATCCCCGAGTGCATATTCTCCCAACAAATTAACTTCAATTTTTCCCACTGCTTTTATTTCCGCTTCCCAGGCAAGCTTTTCCGTATTAAAAATCTTATCTCCTAAATCTGACACCTTATATTCTTCCACCTTATGGTCCTGCCAAACGTATTCTTTATAATGCTTCATAACTCTTTCGTCATCGCCGTTTAGCACCACCATTCCCCCGGCTTTAGTTCCACTTACGACTTCAAAAATAGTTGCAACAATATTTTCCAAACTCTTCATTCTTTCCAAATGCGATTCGTTTATGCCAGTTACCACAGAAACATCCGGCTTTACTAAATTACATAGTTCTTCAATGTCTCCCTTATAATGCTCCCCCATTTCCACTACTAATACTTGTACCGATGCATCTAAATTTTTTAAAATCCAGCGGCTAATGCCAACCGGAGTATTTACACTTTCAGGTGTACTAAGCACTTTGCACTTTGCACTAAGCACTGATTTTAACACTTCCTTCATAGTGGTCTTGCCATAACTGCCTGCAATTCCAATTACCTTAATTCTTGATTCATACTTCTTGATTCTCATTTTTGCTCTGACAATAACAATTTGTTTTAGTAAAAAATCTACAGGCCAAAGCAGGAGCAAGGCAGTAGTAAATAATAAGTAGTAAGTAGTAAAAAAAAGTAATCCAATAATAATCGCAGCCATTACTGACCAAAAAGAAATACAAACCACTACAAGTATATGTAAACCAACTGCTATTAAAAATAGCGCCTTTGCCTTAGCTGTCCAAACAAGCTGTTTCCTCTGTTCTCGCTCATGCGACCAAAAACCTTTTTTAAAAAGCAACTTAAAATACCGCCCGAGTTCATAGTTTTCAAGCTGGAGCAGGTAAAGTTGGTATTTAATTATTTTAAATAAGTTCATTTAGTTTAGTTACAAATATCTTCGTAAGAAAAACCCCTAACTCTTAGTTCAACATATACCGGAATTAATAACTCCTGAATTTGGCTGCGCGCTGCTAGTTTTTGCTGTGGTGTAAATTTTGTATAGCTAAAATCTGGATCCTTGCCATTTCGATCGTATGAGTATTTAAAAATATCAAACTGTTCCTGCAGCTTTTCACTAAGACCTAATTTACTTATTACAGATTGGAGTGCTTCAAAAAATTCCTGATTTTTTATAGGTCTAGGTTTTGGATCACGAACATCTGGCACTCTAGAAAAAAAATTGTTGAAATTAAACCCCGCATCATCCTCTCCTTTCTCAGCCAGTTCTTGTTGTTTTTTTCTAATAGCATCTACTTCTACTAAAATTTCCTGTCTTCTTTTTTCCACTAATAATTCTTCATTCATAAATTTATGAAATAAATTCATTTAATATTTTTACAAACTCCTCGGGCTTGTCTATAAAACTAAAATGCCCGGCATTGGGCAGAGTTACGAATTTTGAATTAGGAATTAATAAATGCATTTTTTCGCCGCTAGATGTAGGCGTATCTATATCATTTTCACCAAAGACAATCAGAGTAGGCTGCAAAATCCTTTTCATATTTTCGCTCAAATCTTCATTTACAACATTTACAAATATTTTTTGTAATTCCGGTGTGGTCACATAGTCTTCCGCACCAATTTGTTCGTAAATTTTTTTTCTAAGCCCTTGCATAAATTT
>CAZAED010000051.1:2960-3981 GCA_964484145.1 uncultured Candidatus Saccharibacteria bacterium
TATGCGCTGCACCAAAAATTGCTGCAGTGGTTAAAAAATTGGTTTTACAATTTTTGCCGCAAACCCAAGAGTGCTTTTTTTAGGGCTAGATGAAACAAAACCCGCCGCATCTACTAAAATTAACTTCTTGACCAAGTCAATTCTCAAAGAGGCTAATTTAATACCAACTCGCCCGCCAAAAGAATGGCCAATTACCACAACATTCTTCAAATCTAGTTTGCCAATAAATTCGGCCACCAAATTAGCATAATCCTCCACTCCCCAATCGCCTTTTGGCACCGGCGAAGAGCCAAATCCCGGCAAATCGATTGCGTAGACCTGTAACCCGTCACCCGTCACCCGTAACTTTTGGATAATATTGCCCCATGCTTCTTTATTGCTTCTCCATCCATGCAAAAAAAGCAGCGTCTGTTCTGCCACTTCACTCCCCTGCTTTACGAAACTTATTAACTGATTGTTAATTATAATCTGCTGATTCATATACGTATTCTACCATTGCTGAAAACTCTTTGAAAGTATATAATAAGTAAGATTTTTGGGAAAAAGGAGCAACTTGCGAAGGGCTATTTATGATTCGCTTCAGCGAATCTGAAAAGCCCGAAGAAAATTGCGACGTCGGGATGTAGTATACCGGTAGTACACACGCTTCGGGTGCGTGGAGACTGGGTTCGATTCCCAGCATCCCGACCAAAAAAGACACTCAAAATTTGAGTGTCTTTTTTGGTGGACCATACCGGATTTGAACCGGTCGCCTCTTCCATGCCATGGAAGCGCTCTACCAAATGAGCTAATGGCCCCTTATTACTTGCATAATATTAGCGGAAAACATCTACTATTTCAAGCCTACTGCGTGACTTTTACTTTTCTACCATCAGGCAAAGTAAATTCCCCGGTTACGGGCTGTGCTTGACTACCCCCCTGCATCTTCTCCCCTGCGTCCAGAACACTTTGCGCTTTATCTATTAAAGACTGAAAAGTTTTAACTTGTTCTCTCCATGCCGGCAATATACCAAGTTTGTTT
>CAZAED010000052.1:0-3938 GCA_964484145.1 uncultured Candidatus Saccharibacteria bacterium
GTTGTCTTTTGCTTCGGGCAAGCCTTTAATTCCCGTTAACCATATGCTGGGGCACCTTTACTCCCCTTTTGGGGGAGTAAATCCGAAATCCGAATCCGCCGGCTGGCGGACAAGTTCGAAACAAATCCAAAATGTCGAATTACAAAATCCCAAAAATGTGTTTCCAAATATTTCCCTAATAGTCAGCGGCGGACATACAATTTTGGTTTTAATGAAGGATGCAAAAAATTACCGCGTACTCGGCCAAACTATAGACGATGCCGCAGGCGAGGCTTTTGACAAAGTTGCAAAAATGCTCCGACTTCCCTACCCCGGCGGTCCGGAAGTTAGTAAACTTGCGGCCGATGGAAACCCTGAAGCTATAAATTTTCCGCGCCCGATGATAAACAATAAAGATTATAATTTTTCTTTCTCTGGTTTGAAAACTGCAGTACTTTACTATTTGCGCGACAATCCCCTAATACTTAAAACCCAAAGCCTAAAAGCTGACGTATGCGCCAGTTTCCAGGCGGCAGCCGTAGATGTACTAGTAACTAAAACTATGCGCGCAGTAAAAGAGTTTGGTGCAAAATCCGTCTCCCTTTCCGGCGGCGTAGCGGCTAATAAAGCTCTGCGGGAAGCGTTAATTGTTAAATGTAAATTGTTAAATGTTAAATTTATGGTTCCCCCCATAAATTTATGCACCGACAACGCGGAAATGATAGGCCTGGCTGCCGCATTTAAACTTCATAACGGTTTTAAGCCGGTTAAATATTATAAAGTAGAAGCCGATCCTAACTTGAGCTTGTAATTATCCACTAGACAAAATTTACTGATTTGATAATATATTTTTATGATAAAAAGCCGCTTACAATTCTTAACTAGCTTCTCTTCCTCCTCCTGCTCTACTCGCTTTGCGAGACGGCTTTTGTAATACTCTTTATTACAACCCCGCCTCTCGCGAGAGGCGGGGTTTTTCGTTAACAAAAATTTAAATTTTTATAGTAACGATCCGCCAAAGCCTTGGCGTAGGCGGATAATTGTTTGGAAATAATTGATAATACTTGTCACTTACTTCGAGGCAATTATATGGAATTAGATACTACGCTTAAGCCTCAGCCCCAGACCGATGGGGCTAACAAAGAAACAGATGAAGATGCCGCCATGCGCGACATCGAAGATATGTTGGAGGAATAATAATGCGTTTCGATGTGTACGTTTTTCCGGACCAAAAGTCTTTGAATAAGGCCAAAGATATGCTCTTTGGCACCTTCTGTGAAGAAAATCTCGTTGCTGTAACAAGCCCGACCGTCAACCCGCCCTATGATCCTGGGCACACCAAAAAATTCTCGGCAGAGGGAAAAAATAACAACGACGTAGTTCAGAAAATCAAAGACCTCGGTCTTGAAAAATTCGAAAAGGGCGCGACCTGAAAAGGTCTGCGCCCTCCCCACTTCCCCACTTTACACATTCCACTTTTTACTTTACACTGTTTACAAGCCTACATTCTGGCCGTCACCAGAAACTCTAACAGGCGTCGGAAGAAAATCATCATAAGATGATAAATAGACCCGATCGGAGACCACCCGTTAAAATGGTAAATTAAGAAACGTCACGATGGTACCGCCCGAGAGGGCTTGTGAACACTCTATTTTGAGTGTTTTTATTTTACTTTACCCTAGTGTCCATTTTATGACGGCCGTGTTAAAACGGACACTTAGATATTACAACATATTTAGATATAAAAATGCTTATAAAAGATTCAAAAAAACTTACAACTGGAAGCAAGCTTCTGTTAACAATACTTGAGGCGGAACATTTACTTGGCCGATCGGTAAGTTTGCTTTCTATACGTAACGCTGTTTATCCGGAATACGCTGCCCATATAGCCAAAAAGAGGTTAAATAGTCAGATTTACAAGCTTCATAAAAAAGGCTGGCTTAAAGTTGAATACAAAGAAGCAAAAAAAATTTTTAAATTAACTAACAAAGGACAGCTCGAAGCGCTATTTTTAAAATCCACTCTCCCCCAAAAAGGCACTTCTTGGGACAATAAATGGCGCTTAGTAATTTTTGATATTCCGGAAAACGCGCGCAATATACGGGACAAATTACGCAAACTACTTAAACAGTTTGGATTTAAGCCTTTACAGGCAAGTGTATATATAAGCCCTCGCGCAATAAGTAAGGAAGGTATTTTATACCTTAAACAATCCGGTCTTATCCGTTACATAAGAATGCTTCGGATCGATGAAATAGATGATTCAAAAGATTTGTTAAAAACTTTCAAAATTAATATGTCCAAAATATCACGGCTGTGATATTTTGGAGATTACTTTACTAATCATTATCTAATAATATGGAATTAGAAAAAGCCTACGACCATACCAAGGTCGAACAAAATATTTACAAAATGTGGGAAGAGTCGGGGTTTTTTAATCCCGACAACTTACAGGGAGAACCTTACACAATAATAATGCCTCCCCCCAATGCCAACGCGCCTATGCACTTAGGGCACGCGCTTTTTGTTACTATTGAAGACATTTTGATCAGATATAATAGGATGCAGGGCAAAAAAACTTTGTGGCAACCGGGTACTGACCATGCTGGGTTTGAAACCCAAGTGGTGTTTGAAAAAAAACTAGACAAAGAAGGCACCAGCCGTTTTAACTTAGGCCGTGAAGAATTCTACAAAAAATGCTGGGACTTTGTACAAAGCAACAAGCATATAACCGAAGAATCTTTAAGACGCCTAGGGGCAAGCTGTGACTGGAGTAGAAATATTTTTACCCTTGACCCGGAAATAATTAAAGTAGTTTACTCTACTTTTAAACAAATGTACCAAGACGGGCTAGTTTACCGCTCAGGCCGCATTTGCAATTGGTGTCCCAAACATCAAACGGGCCTTGCTGACCTTGAAACAAAATACGAAGAACGGGTTGAGCCGTTTTACTACTTTAAATATGGCCCATTTACTATAGGTACATCCCGCCCTGAAACCAAATTCGGCGACAAGTACGTGGTTATGCATCCCGATGACAAACGCTATGAGCAATATAAACAAGGCGACACTTTTGCAGCCGAATGGATAAACGGACCCGTAAAAGCCACAGTTATAAAAGACGAAGCTGTAGATATGGAATTTGGTAGCGGCGTTATGACCATAACCCCGGCGCACGATGCCGTGGACTTTGAAATTGCCCAAAGGCATAAATTAGATATTGAAACAGTAATCGACAAGAGGGGTAAGCTTTTAGATATTGCCGGCGAATTTGCGGGGTTGAAAATTCTAGACGCCCGCCCAAAAATTGTAGAAAAATTACAGAGTAAAGGACTGTTAGAAAAGGTAGATGAAAAATACAAACACAATGTGCAAATGTGTTACAAATGCGGCAACTTAATTGAGCCACAAATTGTTGACCAGTGGTATATTGCCATGACCAAACAGCTACCGGATGGCAGACCTAGTCTTCGCGATATGGCTTTAAATGCGCTAGACAATAAAGAAGTGGAAATAGTAACGGAAAAATTTGAAAAAATATTTCGGCACTGGATGGAAAACATTCGCGACTGGCCTATTTCCCGCCAAATTTGGTGGGGCATTCCCATTCCAGTTAAATACTGCACTGATTGTAAGGAAGTTATAATTGATACAACAGATGAAATAAAATCTTGCCCTAAATGTAAATCTGCGGCTTTAGAAAAAGATCCTGACACTTTCGACACTTGGTTTTCTAGCGGCCAATGGCCGTTTGCAACTTTAATGGCGAACGATGCGAAGTATGAAATGTCAAAGGTTAATGGTCAAATGTCCGATTTTACCACCTACTTCCCTACCGAGGTTATGGAAACCGGTTGGGACATACTTTTCTTTTGGGTTGCCAGAATGGTTATGCTTTCTTACTACAAAACCGGTAAACCTCCCTTTAAAAAAGTTTTCCTGCACGGACTTGTGCGCGA
>CAZAED010000053.1:0-3768 GCA_964484145.1 uncultured Candidatus Saccharibacteria bacterium
CCGCCAGTGCTTTCAACCAAGTTAAACCTAGCGGCTCCGACGGCTAAATTACCGGCACTGCTGTTAGTAACACTAATACCGACGCTATTACTTGATTCATTGCCCCTCACTGCTATAGAACCGGTTTGCCCCGCGGCAGTACCGCCTACTGTTACAGCTCCGTTGCTTGCAACGCTAAACAAGGTATGGCCGGTAGAAGAAGTAACTATAATTGGGCTTACTGTGGAACCTGCCGTGCCCGCCACAGTCAAAAGACCTTGTGGAGTAGTTGTTCCAATCCCCACGTTCCCTGCCTGAGTCACCCTTAAGAACGAAGTTCCGGAAGAAGAACTTACATTAAATGGATCAAGTGTGCCGCTACCTTGTAAGTTAAAGCTGATGGTGGAAGAGGTTGCGTTAATGCCGGCTACAGTGCCGTTGTCTAAAGAAATACCGCTTGATAGCGTGGAAGCGGAAGTCCAGCGGGACAGGTAACCGTTAGTTCCGCCAGAGAGAGCTGCTCCTGCTGTACCAAAGTAAAGGTTACCATTAGCATCTGTAAGTATGGCATTACCCGCGGAAGGAGTGGTGGTTGGGAGGGTTAAAACATAACTAGATGTAAGACTAGTTGTAGCCAATATTCTTACTGTGGTTTGGTTGGTGGTTGAGCCGGTGTTAAATATTAAATTAGCCGGAGAAGCAACAGCCTTAGAACCAAGTTCTAAGTTGCCAACAATTTGTGCTTTAGAAGAAGGAGTTGTTGTGCCGACAGCAAAATTTCCTGTTGTAACGTATACAGCGCCGGAAGAATCTGGGGTTAAAGCTATACCAGCGCCGCCGCCACCTGAACCAAAAATTTGAAGTCCAACCCCGCCAACATATTGCATACCATAGGCTGTGTTCCCGGCCACAAATACACCGCCGCCGCCGTCGTTATTTACCATAATATTACCACCCACCACTTCAAGTTTGTTGGTTGGGTTAGATGTACCTATGCCTATATTTCCAGCTGAAGTAACTGTAAGTAACTGTGACCCGGAAGAAGAAGCTACATTAAAAATTGGTAAAGTTGGCGAAGAAGTGGTTCCCATTACAGACAAGGTAGCAATTGGGGAAGTTGTTCCGATGCCGACCCGATTATTCCCAATAATCCTCATTTGCTCGGCAAGACCTACTCCATTCTGCATATTTGTAAAAGCAATATATCCATCTCCCAAGGAAGGTTCTACTCCTCCAGTAATGTTTCCCCATTCGGAAGTATTGCCTGTATACCAACCAATTTTTGTTCCGTTGTTCACACCGCTTGTATACCCAAGTCTTATAGCTTCACTTATTCCGGTCCCTGAATTGGAAACATTTAACTTTGCCAATGGGTTACCGGTTCCTACCCCTACATTCCCATTAGCAAGTACGCTAAATAACTGACTGCCGGAAGAAGAAGCAACTACGAATATTGGAGTAGTTGTATTAGCGTCATTATTAGAACCTTGAACTACCAACATGGCAGTGGGAGTGGAAGAATTTACACCAATTCTGCCGTTAGCTTTAACAGCGAGTATAGAAGTTCCGGAAGAAGAACTTACGTTGAAAGGATCTAAAGTACCAGAGCCTTGAACGTTAAAGCTGATGGTTGAAGAAGTAGCATTTATACCTACTACAGTTCCGTTATAAAGCAGGGCTGCGGCAGAAGCTAAAGTGGAAGCGCCGGTATAGTAAGCAACCTGGCCGTTAGTGCCGGTGCCTGAGAGTGAACCAGCTCCACAAGTAGTTATGTACAAAGAGCCACTGGCTGTAGCAGCAACACATCCGGCAGAAGCTAAGGAAGATAAAGTGGTGGAGCCGTTAGAGGCGACGGTTAAGAATGAAGTGCCGGAAGAGGAAGCAATTACAAATAAGTTAGAAGTTTGCGAAGAAGTGGCTATTATTAAAGCAGTGGGAGCGGTGGTAGAAGCAGATTCTACGCTTAACTGATAGCTTGGAGTAGTAGTACCAATGCCGACATTGCCGCCTGAAATTACTGTTAAGCGCTCTCTGCCGTTAGTGCTCAAGCTTGCGTAATTGGTTGTAACATACAGACCTGAATTTGAATCAAATACACTGGTAAAGTTAGGAGAAACCCCTGTTCCGTTAGCCAAAACCTGGTTGGCAAATCTTGCGGCTCCGTTAGAAAGAATGTAGGTATAACCTCCTCCTCCTGCAGGACCTCCGTCAAAATAAGTTGTGCCGCCTCCGCTGGTGCTATATACCAAACTACCTGCTACAAATGGGTATTGCGGAGTTGATGTCCCAATCCCCACGTTCCCTGCCTGGGTTACAGTAAGTAACTGAGTACCGGTAGAAGAGGCTATGGCAAAAGGATTCGTACCGCCTTTGCCTTGTACAAACAAAGTAGTAGTAGGAGTTATGGTGCCAATGCCAACTAAGTCTGTGGAGGTGGCGTTGTAAATAAGGCCGTTGCCTATGGTAAAGGCGGAGTTACCACTACCGCCGGTTGCAGCTATAGTAATACTGCCCGGAGTAGAAGTAGTAATAGTAATATTTGACCCGGCAACAAGGTTGGTTACTCCCCAACTGCCGGAGCCGTGGGCTGTTAAGAGTTGTCCTGCGAGTGTAGGAGAAGAGGTGGTAGCAGTGCCGCCATTGGCTATACTAAGCACTCCACTTACGTCGCTACTACCTAAGGCAATAGCACCGTTAAATAGAGCGCCTCCTACTGTAGAGCGAACTGGGAGGGCGTTAGAGAGAGAGGAAATGGTGGTGGAGCCAAAAGTATTAACAGAAAACAAAGAAGAACCGGTAGAAGAAGAGATAATTAGAGGACTAGATGACCCGGCAATACCCTGAACATGTAAAGTACTACTAGGGGTAGAAGTACCCACACCTACCCTACCAGCTCCGGTAACCACAAATGGATTGGTAGTGTCTGAATATATTTGATAATTTAAACTTGAACCAAAACTATAATTACCAATATACAAGCCATAACTATTGGTAACAGTTCCATCATTAAAACCATTTATAACAATGCCATAATTATCCGGAACATTGCCACCCAAATCAATTTCATTACGAACTAATAAACCGGTTTGAGAATTTGAGGTAGTACTAATGTTATTTATTGTAATACGCCCGCCGGTTAAAGTACCGACTTCTGATTGATTATTAATTTGATAATTAAAACCGTCAATAAACATTGCGGTACCGGCTTCATGGCCCAAAGTTGCCCTTAAAGAAGTTAAAGTCCCCAAACCGCTTGTTGCCCTAGTATTTGATGTATTAATAAAAACACCGTCTAAATCAACCCCTGTTTGACCTCCCGGATGCAAATTTGATTCTACTTTCAAAGCCATTGAACCTGCCCCACCTGTTTTACTTTCAGAATAGACAATTAAAGCAGGTTCATCATTTGGTTCATTAATAGTACTAAAGACATTTGGTGCAATAGAGCTAAAACCGCTGCCTCCAAAACCTGTAGTGGGTCCCGATCTAAACAACACATTACCGCTGGCCACGGTGTCATAAATTTGAAGCTTAGCCAAAGGAGTGCTCGTCCCAATCCCTACATTCCCATTTGCCATAACACTAAACAGCTGGCTGCCGGTAGAAGAAGCTACGGTAAACAAAGTTGTGGTCGGTAAAGTAGAAGTCCCCATTACGCTTAAAGTGGCTATTGGTGAAGAAGTGCCTATACCGGTAAGTCCTTGGACTATTAGGCCGTTAGTAGGAGCTGCTAAGGTATGGAAATTTGTACCAATAGCTGCATTGCCGTTAACCGCAAAATTAGAGTTA
>CAZAED010000054.1:0-3310 GCA_964484145.1 uncultured Candidatus Saccharibacteria bacterium
CAGGCAGGCTAAAGTAATTAAATCCCAGGCATTTATCATTCCGCTGGTGGCCAAGGAAACAGAAAGCATTCCAAATAATAATTTGGGTGGTTTTTCGCTAACTGCTAACTGGTAAATTAGCAAAAGCGCGAAAAGAAAAAATGGCAAAGCCAGTAAATGGGCGTGCAAATCCCCTACTGTAAAACTGTAGGACGGAATTTCGTTAATTATATAGGAAGGCGAATACAGTCTGGTGGAAGAAGCATAGGAACATTGCCCGATTGTTTCTCCCAAGGAAGCCTTTAAAGTACAACCGGCAAAAAACAAAGTGCCGGCAGTAGTTACTAACAAAGCGGCCAGTATGGCTAATTTTTTTGACTTCGTAAGCAAATAACCAATTACCGCAGCTAGCATTAAGCTTTGGCTGTAAATAAGTCCTAAAGAAAAATTATAAGACAAATTATAAGTCGTGCGGGAAAGATTGCTAATTAAGCTCATTAAATATGAACCGTAATAGTAGTAGTTAACCGTGTGCCCCGCGTACCACGGGTCAATAAAAGGAAAAAACTCAGTCTTACCAGCGGCGGACAAAAGAGCCATATCCATAAACCGTTCTGTGCCGTTTATAGCGCCGTTATGACTGCGCAAATATAAATAGGCTAAATAAGAAATAAAGGTTAGAGTTTCTATAACTATAATTTTTTTTAAAACAGTCTGTTCGCCTGACTTTTTGTTTTGCTCATAAAACAAGCTTTTAAAATAATCCTTTGAAAAATAAATTCCCGCGGCTACAAATATCAAAAAAATAATTGTGATCAAATTAATACTTTGGTAATTCAAAAACTTTATTGAAGCAAGTAACCAAATTAAATAGCCAAACAAAACCAGGCCAAAAAACCTGGCGCTAACCCACGCCACAGTTGGCCTTTGCTTAAAAATCCTAATTGCCACGGGCAAACCAATGCCGGTAAAAAATAAAAATACTAAATAAAAAATTATCATATGTGTTTGATGGTACTCTTCTGCATTCTGCAGAAGAGTCCCATCTGTTTAGTCCAATAATAAATGTTCTAAATCTTTGAGTTCATGTATTTTGGAAAAACTTTCCAAAACAAACTTTTCATAATTTTTAATACTTCCGCCAAAAATCTGTAAAATAAAACTCTTATCTACCAGCGTACCATTTCTTGTGCCTGCATAATCCAAATAACTGCTCCAGGGATAATCAGAGAGCTTAGTTACTAATCCGCCAACATTCGGATTCTGATGAATATAAGCAGAAAGCCAAAGTAACTGGGCATCACTTACAACTAAAACTGCCTTAAACGCGTCCTGAAAAGTGTGTCCAACTCTCTCATATTTTTTGTTAAAATATTTTGAATAACTTGTAGAAATTTTTGCCAGCAATTTACTAATTGACACCAGGGAATTTTGACGTATTAATAAGTGAAAATGATTGGGCATTAAGCAGTAACTTAAAAGGCTAAAAGATTTTTCGGGAAATTGTTTTCGTTTATATCTTCCCGTTACCACAGAAGAGACTCTTCTGTTTTCTTGAGGAAATAAATACTCACGAAGCCGAAGTAGAAAAAATCCATAATCGTCTTTATTTAAAAAAATATCTTCTTTTGCATTACCCCTATTATAAATATGGTAAAAACAGTTTGGTGCAAATTTTTTATAATCACGATTATTCATAAGTTTGTTTGATGGGACTCTTCTGCACATTGAGATGCGCAGAAGAGTCCCATCTGTTTACCTAAACTTTACCCCTCCCCTAACCTTGACTGTCGGCGTGCTGCCGCCGGTACTGTCTTGCCTGGAAGAAGCGCCCAACGCGCCGTAGGAATAAAAGGTTGAAGGTGAACTCTGATTATTGTATTCAGTTTTAATCCAATCATCGGAACGAATTGTTAAAGAAAAATGGATTTCATCAATCACTCCGCCAAAATAACCGGGAGCCGTTGCGCTTGGACAACCAACACCCGGGCTTGATTCTAAAACCCCTGTATTTTGAGCAATTCTATAACGGTCACCACCTGTCCATAAAGTATTAATTGATAATGGAGTACCTATCTGGTTACCATTAACATATAATTTTAAACTGCCGCTATTCGAACCGCTGCCGGTAATATGGTACCATTTATTTTGAGTTAGCGTATTGCCTTGCACACACTTAGAACTTGCTGAGCCTTGGTCATAAACATATGATACTGGCTTTGAAGTAGCATCAATAGATATCTGGTGCGACCAAGTAATTACTGGCCCGGAAGAATCCGTTCTGGTAAAAATATTTATTGGCGATGTTGTTGAATATTTTACCCAGGCAGATACTGTATAAGCAGTTGGGTCGGTAACATCGCTAAGAGCCATATAATCGGCATCACCAGCAAAATTATATCCATAACCCATTTTACCTGTATCCTGAGTACTATTTGAATTGCCGTCCCACAAAGTAGCATCTATATTGTTTGAAGTAGAATCTTGATAAAAATTAGCGGAGGTGCTATCCCCGTCTTTTAAGTGATAAACTAATCTATAATTACTATCCCATACATTAGTAGCATCTTGTTGGTCAGAAGCTCCACTATTGCCAAAGTAAATATAAATGGTTGTGTCGGAAGTAGCGGAAAGAGTAGGAATTTTAACCCAAATAATAGTTTCTCCGGTACTAGATGAATATTTTTCTATTTCGTGGGAAAGTTTGGTAGTACCGTCACTACTGGTAAATAAAATATCTGTGCCATCTGTTTTACCTACTTTACCGCTATAACTTGTATATTTAAGGTCTGTGTCAGTAACAGAAAACAACATAGGAAAACTATAGTGAGTGGAAGTAGCTATACCTGAAACTTTGTTTTTGTCTATAGTTATGGGCTTTCTGTAGGTCCAAGAGGAGGAGTACCAACTAAGCCCGCTTGCTCCCCTGTCTTTTACACGGTTGGTGGATGATCTTTCTGTGCCCAAAGCGCCGTAAGCATAGAATGTTGCGGGAGAAGTTTGATTGTTGTATTCAGTTTTTATCCAGTCCGCATTTCTAGCTGTATTGGAAATTCTTGCTTCATCTATATATCCGGTAAAACTATTGGTGTCGTTTGCTGGACTATACACGGTATTATGGCCAATTTCCACTACTTGAGTAATTGTATCTATATTTCCTGTTCTTGAGGCCGAGTTGTCCAATAGACCGTCTACATAAACCTTAGTATTGCTGCCATCATAAGTAGCGGTAATATTATGCCAGCGGTTAAACAAAAATGTCCGGTTAGTCAATAAATCGTAAGTAGCTCCGCCAATGCCCAAACCAAAAATTATTTTGGGTGGATTACTT
>CAZAED010000055.1:0-3087 GCA_964484145.1 uncultured Candidatus Saccharibacteria bacterium
ACATCTCTAAATTATTTTTTTTATCGGCTTATAAAAAAAACTGGCATGTTTTATGCGCCATTAACTGCCGGAATTAGCTTAATTATTCAGGTAATTCTACTCTTAGCAATACTCCTAATTATTCGCGCCAATTAAACCATGTTTAGGAAAAGAAGCATAAAAGAAAGATTTTGGGAAATTATTCCTGGGCTTCAACTCTGGACTGTTTTTCTTGGCGCACTTTTGCTTTCTTACTTAAGACCTACCTGGGCCGCTATTTTTATAATTTGCTTTGACATTTATTGGATACTCAAAGCAATTAACGTTGCTAGCCACTTAATTTCCAGTTACAAAAAATTCCGCGCATACGTTAAAATTGACTGGTTTGATTTTGTAAATAAATTAAATAATTTAGAAAGTTTCATAAGTTTTTTAAAAATTCAAAATCCCAAGAACAAAGTAGAAAGAAAATTCTATCAGTTAGAAATTATTAGACTAGAAACTCTTTTAAAACTAGAAAAACGCCCTAAAGCGTTTGAAAACTATTTTCATTTAATTCTAATTCCATTTGTTAACGAAAGCTTAGAAGTTTTAAATTCAAGCATTTCTTCAATTTCCGCAAGTAATTACCCTAAGGAAAAACTAATTTTACTTTTAGCCTCTGAGGAAAGAGCGGGGGAGAGCGCTTTAAATATTGCAAATCAATTAAAAGAAAAATACAGAGACAAATTCCAACATATTTTTATTACAACCCACCCGGACGGCCTTTTTGGCGAAATTAAAGGTAAAAGCGCAAACGCCAGTTTTGCAGTACAGACAATTTTGCCAAAACTTAAAAGTCTAGGCCTTACAGACGAGCAAATTTTAGTTTCCAATTTTGATTCAGACACCATTGTGCACCCCCAATATTTTGCTAGGGTAATGTACGAGTTTTTAACCGCGGAGAAACCCTATCAAACCAGCTTTCAGCCAATAGCTATTTATAATAACAATATTTGGGATACGCCGGCCATTGTTCGGCTTGTCTCTGTTTCCAATTCTTTTTGGCAATTTTCAGAAAGCAGCCGCCCTGACCGCCTAAGAACTTTTTCGTCACACACCATGACGCTAAAAGCGCTTATAGACATTAATTTTTGGAAAAAAGATATAGTAAATGAAGATGGTTTTGTGTATTGGCAATGCTATTTACGTTACGACGGAGATTACAAAGTAATCCCTCTTTTTATACCAGTTAGTTTAGATACCTGCTTAGCAGAAACAACTTGGCAAACCCTTAAAAATCAATACAAGCAAAAACGTAGGTGGGCTTACAATGTTGAATACTGGCCACATTTAATATGGCCGGTTATAAAAAGCAAAGCTCCTTTTTATGACAAAGCCTACAAACTCTTTCAGTATTGGGAGCAAAATTTCCACTGGGCAACCGCGAGCATTATGATAGCCACATTGGGCTGGCTGCCTTTAGTGATTGGCGGAAATAGTTTTATTAACTCAGTAGCAGCTTTTAACTTACCCACTGTTACAAAAACCTTAATGAATATAGCTCTGGCATTTTTAATAATTAGCGTTTATATAAATTTCGTGCTCCTGCCCCCAAGACCTTTAAAATACGGGAAGTGGAAAAGCATTGCAATGTATTTACAATGGTTTTTAGTGCCAATTTCAGAAGTAGTTTTTGGCAGCTTACCCGCAGTCGAAGCCCAAACCCGCCTAATGCTTGGTAAATATTTAGAATTTTGGGTCACGCCTAAAGCCCGAAAAGGCGAGCACACCGGACTTTTAATGAAAGGTATGGAAAAAAATTAGTATGAATTATTTATTGTATTTTGTATCCACATTCTGTTTTTCACTTTTTTTTACTTTCTTGGCCAAACAAATTTCTTTAAGGCTAAAGGTTTTTGATTTGCCAGGCAAAAGAAAAATTCACACAAGCCCCACTCTTTTGCTTGGGGGCTTGGGAGTATTTTTTTCTTTTTCTTTAGGTATATTAATTTATTTAATATACTCAAAACCAGACCTCACCATAATTCCACTCAAATTTTTTATAGCAATACTTTTAGGTGGCAGCGTATTAATGCTAGGCGGTTTTTTAGATGACAAATATAATTTACCGCCAAAAGTTTTATGGCTTTTCCCGGCACTAGCGTCTTTAATAGCAGTAGCCGCGGGTATTGGTTCGGGCATTACCCAAATTTCTAATCCCCTCGGCGCGCCAATTCCCTTAGGTTTTAAGTTATCAATAATTAATTATCCGCCTTGGCTCGCACTAGGCGAGATAGGTCAATTATCAATTTCCTCACTATTCGTTTGGCTCTGGCTTATGGGCATGATATTTACCACTAAATTTTTAGACGGATTAGACGGCCTTTGTAGTGGCATTGCGTTAATTGGCGGACTTACCATGTTCGCGCTTTCGCTGCTGCCTCACATTAACCAGCCCATAACAGCTTCCATAGCTATAATTTTTTCCGGCAGTGTTTTGGGATTTTTATTTTTTAACTACCACCCAGCTTCTATTTTCTTAGGGGAGAGTGGCAGTACTTTTTTAGGCTTTATGCTTGGTATTTTGTCCGTAATTTTGGGTGGTAAAATTGCCACAGCTTTGCTAGTTATGGGCATACCTATACTAGATGTTGCCTGGGCTATAACCAGAAGACTTTGGTATGGCCGAAGCCCATTTGCAGCAGACCGCCTGCATTTACACCACCGGTTGCTTGATATCGGCCTTTCTCAGCGCCAAACCGTAGGGGTTTTATGGGCTTTAAGCGCTTTTTTTGGCTTTACAGCAGTGTTTTTGCAGACTTTAGGCAAACTAATAGCCCTAATAATACTGCTATGTGTAATGGTTTTTTTGGCCATTTCTGCTGTAATTGTCTACAAACGCCAGCACCCCCATATACCAGACCTTTTTGATAAAAAAAATAGTGGCTAGCAGCAAAGGCCGCTAGCCATTTTTCAAATCGCTTTTGAAGCTTACCAGCGAAACCGAAGGCTCCCTTCGGAAATCGAATACCCAAATTTGGGTCGTGGCGGCTCGTGTCCTGATGAAAACCATTTGTACAGCTCGCCGTACCCCTCAGCATACTTGCAATGCTAGGGCATAAAGGA
>CAZAED010000056.1:0-2997 GCA_964484145.1 uncultured Candidatus Saccharibacteria bacterium
GGGGTTCTGTGGTAAGTTTGTGGCTTAAACCTATAGAAATTGTAGAGGAAGGCAAAATAGAGTTTGCGGGAATAACCCCGGGCGGCTTGATTTCGGGCAAATTGTTTTCTTTAGAGTTAATTTCTAATACGCAAGGCCTTCTAAGCCTAAATTTAAAAAATATAATGCTGGTTTTAAATGACGGCAGCGGCAACAGCTATGCGGCAATAGATCAGGAAGCAAAAGTAAATTTTACTTCAAGCACAACCCAATCTATTATTGAAAACCCGCCGTTTAAAGATGTAATTCCGCCTCTTCCGTTTGAAATCCAGTTAGCGCGTGACAAAACTTTATTTAACAATCAATGGTTTGCGGTGTTTAACGCTTACGATCAAGACAGCGGCATTTTGTATTATGAGGTAGCAGAAAGCAATAGCAGCAGCCAGGACACTTTGAAATGGGAAAAAACTCCTAGCCCTTATGTATTAAAAAATCAGTTAAAAACCGGATATTTATTTATTAAGGCTTTTGATAGAGAAGGGAATAATCGAGTAGCTGTCTTAAAAATGGAAACAAAAAAGAATATTTTGAACGATACGGCAATTTATGTTATAATTTTGTTAGTAACAGGAGTAATTTTTGCTTTAGTAAGGCGTTTTAAGAAACAAAATGTATAAAAAAATAAAAGAAAACCTGGCTTTAGTTTTTTGCGTAGCCTTTACTTTCTTTTTTGCCAATTTTTTAGTCTATAATTTTGCCCAGGCGGCAACTCTTTCAACCGGCCCTTCGGCTGGTACTTTTACTGTTGGAAGCACTTTTGATGTTTCTATTTATTTAAATACCGAAAATAAGGTAATAAACGCCGTGGAAGCTTCAATAAGTTTTCCGCCTGACAAGCTTCAATTGGTTTCTCCTTCCGCCGGTAAGTCTGTAATAGGCGTTTGGACGGTTCAGCCCAGCGTAAACAATCAAATTGGAAGAATTGATTTTCAGGGCGGGATACCGGGCGGCATAAATGTTTCAAGCGGCCTTGTTACTACTTTAACTTTTAGGGTCAAGTCAGTCGGAACCGCGGTAATTAAATTTTTAGATAACTCAAAAGCTTTGCTTCACGACGGTAAAGGTACTAACGATTTAAATGAAACCACTAATGGAGTTTATAGCCTTGTTTTGCCCCCTCCGGCCGGACCAATAGTTTCCAGCGAAACCCACCCGGACCAGAACTTATGGTATAAAAGCCCAAACGCGGTTTTGTCTTGGGCTGCCGATGATAATGTTGAAGGTTATAGTTTTGAGGTTAGTGATGACCCGTCTGTATTGCCGGACGATATAATTGACAGTGAAAAAAATGTTATTACATATCGCAATTTAGGTGATGGGGTTAAATATTTTCATATAAAAGCTCTGCGGAAGGGCGTATGGGGAGGTACGACCCATTTTGCTTTAAAAATAGACACAACACCTCCAGCTGACTTCAAAACCGTTTTCATTCCAAGCGGAAGAACTGTCAGAAAACAGCCTATTATTCAATTTGAAACAACAGATGCAGATTCCGGAATAGACCATTATGAACTTAAGTTAGTCACGCTTTCTTCTGTTGAAAATTCTAAACAAAATAAACAACCTTTATTTATAGAAGCTACAAGCCCGTATATTCCGGAAAGTTTGGAAATTGGTAATTACGATGTAATTATTAGAGCGTACGACCGAGCCGGTAATTTTAGGGAAAAAATTAACCGATTAAACATAGTTACATCCGCTTTTGAATTTATTAGCGGGGAAGGGGTTCAAGTTTCTGCCAGGGTAATTATTCCTTGGAAGTGGTTTTTGCCACCGGTACTGCTTTTTATAATCGTTTTAGCCTATATTGCTTACAGAGTTTCGAAATGGAGAAAAAGTTTATTAACAAAAGCTACAGAGAAAAAGTTACCAGAACATATTAAGGAGCAGTTAGAGGAATTATCCCGTTACAGGCAAAAGTACGGAAAGGCACTGATTTTCTTGCTGTTTTTTACCAGCTCATTTATTTTTACAGGCTTAAATACGTCTAAGGCTTCAAACCAGGCTTTGCCCCCGCCTTTAATTACAACCCTTTCAGACAACGTGTCTAACCAAGATATTTTTTATGTGGGCGGTAGAACAGATACTACCAATGTGGATGTAATTATCCATCTTCAAAATTTAACTACCGGTGAAACCTTAAATAATAAGGTTATTTCAGATAAGCGTGGGGAATGGTTTTATAGGCACGACTCTTTTTTGCCGACCGGGTCTTATATTATTTGGGCACAGACACAAATAGGGGAAGAGTCCAGTCCGCCAAGCCCTCAAAAAAATATAGTAGTAAAGCAAACTGCTTTGCAGTTCGGCAGCTCGAGATTGAGCTATGATTTTATATATTTAATTTTGCTTTTGATAATGTTTCTGATGATTGTGGTTTTATTGGCTTATATTTTCAAACATGGCCGTCATGCAAAAAAACATCACAGGCTATTGCTTGAAGAAATAAGGAAAGCCGAAGAGTATGTTATCAGGGGTTTTGCCGTTATTAAAAGAGATTTAGAGGCGGAAATAGCTGTTATTAGAAAGGCTAAGCTAAAAGGACAGCTATCTTTAGAGGAAGCTGAAAAAGAAAAAAATTTAATTAAAGATATAGCTGAAATTGAAGAAAGAATCGGCAAAGAAATATGGGATATAGAAAGAATAGAGCAAACTTAAAAGCCTCCTTTATGGAGGCTTTTATAAACTTTATTCGTCGTCGGAAAAGGGGATTATAACCATTACTACCCACCTTCTGTTTGGTAGAAGGTTGATTGGCTCTAAAGCCACAGAAAGAAATTTTTCTTCAAAAAAGGTATTTTTTTTCTGCTTTAGTATTATGTTTGTTTTTTCGTTCATCTCAAATGCTTTCTTTGATTGTTGTATGAATTCAGAATTAAAACCAAACATTTCTATAATTTGAGGATCCCAAATTTTTTTCCCCAGAGCCCATGATTCTTAGTTATACAATATATCACC
>CAZAED010000057.1:0-2901 GCA_964484145.1 uncultured Candidatus Saccharibacteria bacterium
AATTAAAGCTTAGTTATTTCTTTAATACCCTCATCTAGAAGTTCAAGTATCACTTTGCGTTCCGGCCTGCGGTTTATAAATATTTTCCGTTCGGTTTCATCTATCGGTAACCCCAATAGTCCTGTATTGCAAGCCTCGTGATATGGGTTTTCCCAATTATAGCCATCATAAAAATAAGGCCGCATTATTACCTCATCTCCTACTATTTCCCTCTTACACTTCGGACAGTACAAAGGCGCAATCCAAGTTAAGGAGCCAAGGTTGTCAAATTGGCTAGGGGCCATATTTGTGAATGTTATTGTGTACATATTAGTTAAGTTAATTATTCCTTATTTCTTTAATACCCTCCTCTATGGCTGAACGGAAGGAGGAGAGGCAGGAGTTCCAAGCTTTAAGGTTTGCCACTTTCTTTTCTCGTATTGAGCCGTATGTGCCTTTAAGGAAATGTGTGTTAAGTTTCCCCGGCCCCGCTTCCAAAGCTGCTTTTAACAGGTTTGTACCGTAGGTGGTGAGGGCATCGCAAATGTAGTTATATTCGTATGTGGACAGCTTATATGGGTCATTCGCAATAGCCATTGAAACTTCCTCCAACAGTTTATGTCGCCCCTCAAGGTGGGCTTTTAGTATTGGGTTGGTCATATTTCCTCGACGGTTAATGGTTAAAACTTTTTAGAAATAATACGGGTAGGCTTTTTAGGCTTGTCTTTATCCAGGTAGTCTAGAACAGCGTTTTTAAACTCTGCGTCAAGGTGCGTAGCGCAAAGTTCTTTTATATCGGTTTCAATCTGCTCCCGTAGCCGCTTTTCTCCTGTAGCTACATCACGGCTTATGTTGTCAAACAATTCCCTGGCTTGCTGCGCTGTAAGGGTAATTGTGCCATTCGCATTAGCAAAATCCCAAAGGTTCTGCCATAGCTCATTAAATATTGGTGTTGTATCTTTCTCGCGGTGGGCTTTTAGTATTGGGTTAGTCGGGTCAGTAGCTCCGTGTTCTTTGGCATACTCTGCTATTTCGTACTCATCTCCGCCTCTTGCTAAAATTTGTTCGTCGTCCATATTTACTCCTTTCCTTTGGTTAGATATTTAATTTTTCCCGCCTTTTTATGTCTTGCGGGAGGGATGTTAGATTAACTTCTTTTCTAAAAGGTAAATAAGCATTTTAGCACGGGCATCAGCTTCGGTGTCGGCATAGAACTGTTCATCGTTCGTATCTATGTACCAATACTCGCCACCATAGAAATAGTCGTTGTGCGAGCTAAACTTAAATTTCAGTAATTCCCCTAACTCAGCTACGGTGAAGGCGGAATAAGTGGGATATATCGGTGTGTGGTCGTATTTTTCTTCATAGGTCGCAACACTCCATAGTGTTTCTGGTTTCGTATGTTCTGACCAAATAAATAAACTCTCCTGCTTCACCCCCAACTCCTTAAGTTTTTTGGCCAGCTCTAGGCTGACTACTTGTTTAGTTAATTCCATATATTTATTATTTAATACTCTTAGTTACTCACCCTTACCTCTCGGCAAGGGTCAAAAACTAATCGTTCTTGGTAATGGACTTATTCAACCACATTGCGCTCTGTTCTAAGTTTGTCAGAGCAAGCGATAAGCCCCTACTCTTAGGCAATGCTTCCAATTCCTTATACAAGACTTCGTATTTATCACGAAACGTCTGCATTAATTCTTTTGTGGCTTCGTCTACTGCAACATATTGAAATGTTGGCATATATTTTCCTTTCGCCTCTGTGAGGCGTTTAATACTCTTAAGGAAGTAATGGGTAGAGATTGCCGAGACGGGTAGTTACACGATTGAACTTAATCGCTCGCTGTTATCTTCCATACTCGTATAGTCACCCTACATAGCAGTTTTACTACTTCTGCCAACCACATTTGCGTCTACACTATTCCGCCACCACTACTTCCCTAAAGGTACTAAAAGCTTGAGTGGACGGTAGTAGCAGGTTATAGGAAACGAGTAGCTTGTTTCCTACAACACCTACCGCCCGCCCAAGCCTTTCGGCTTAGGGTTAAAACAATCTATTCTCTTTAATTTTTAAGGTTTGGCAATTAGGGTCGTGAGTACCAAACTTATAACTTGAGTAACAGCAGGGACTAAATCCATTGACAACCGTTTTATTTTCAATTGTAAAGTGATTGTCAACTAAATAAAACCTTTCAAACTTTCCGTCCTTTTCACTTCTTAAAACGCCTTTTTTTCTTAGTTCTCTCGCCCGTTTAGAAAGCTCGCTACCAAGAAATGTGCCTTTATATTCAAAACCGTGCTGTTTAGCTGGAAGAATTGAGCCGAACTCCTTGCAAAATTCAATTATTGCTTCGTGCTGGGTCATTTAAAATAATTCTTTTTGTAGTTTAATTGGATTAATAGCATATTTAAGTATGTGTGCAGCTAAAGGCGGGTAAACACAATTCCTTAAAAGTAATCTCTTATTCTTCACCTTGTCAGCTAATTTAAATCCGTGGTAATTTTCCAAATTTCTTAAACTTTCTTCATTACTCTGCCTATTAGAAGCCCGTGCATTATTTATGTTAAAAGTCCGTTCAACTTCAAATGGCGGAATTAAAAAGTTTGACCAAAAGTAGTGTCTATCTAGTTGTTGCGGCGGAATTAACGGCTCGTAATAACTAACTACATTTTCTACCACCCATTTACCTTTAAAAAAATGCTTTAAAAAAATAATCTCCTGCCATAACTGCATATCCGGGTATCGTATAACTCCCTGTGCGTTTAGAAAATTATTATTTGAGCCGTGAGTAGGGCAAGGCGGCGAACTCCATATAAAATCAAATTCTTTATAATGGTCTAGTAAATACTGATGTGCGTCCCCAATTACCATTTTGTCATTTGGGAAAAAGTCTTGGTAAATCTTGGCTATTTTCGGCTCCC